>JACQRS010000232.1 GCA_016206385.1 Candidatus Rokuibacteriota bacterium
GTCCTGATATGCGCTGATCTCCGCGTCCATCTTGATCTCGAGGCACGCCGGAGTCTCCCACGTCATCCCGCTCACCTCCCCCTGAACCGACGGGGTGCATCTTAGAGGGTCATTGGATTTAGAGTAACCAACGCGAAGCCGTGACTATTATAGAGAGCGGCTCCGAAGGATGTCAATACGTAGGAATGGGAAACGATTCACAACCTATAATCGGCGCGTGACCCTCAGACTATGCCTTTCCCCCATCGCGCTGGCGGCAGTCGCCCTGGCCGTGGCGGCGTGGCCCGCGCCGAAGCCGCCCCGCCTGCTGATGGTGACCCATTCCGCGGGGTACCAGCACGATGTGGTTCGCCGGCAGCTACCGCACCGCCTTTCGGTCGCTGAGCAGGTCGTCGTGGAGCTCGCGCAACGGTCAGGAACTTTCGAGGTCGCCCACGTCTACACCAGGGACGAGCTTGCGCGCCTCCAGCGTCACTCGTTTCAGGGGTTCCACGCCGTGCTGTTCTTCACCACCGGAAGCTTGCCGCTCACCGCCGAGGCCCGGCGAGGGCTGTTCGAATTTGTCCGGGGAGGCCGAGGATTCATCGGTGTCCATAGCGCGAGCGACACGTGGTATGACGTGCCGGAGTACGGAGAGCTGCTCGGCGGGTACTTCGACGGCCACCCCTGGCACGAGCCGGTGCGCGTGATCGTCGAGGACCCGACCCATCCCTCCACCGGCCACCTCGGAACCGCCTTCGAGATTACCGACGAGATCTACCAGTTCCGGAACTGGTCGCGCGGACAGGTGCACGTGCTCCTGAAGCTGGATCCTCGATCCGTGGATGCGCGGAAAGGCAAACGGCCGGACCAAGACTATGCGCTCTCGTGGGTCCGGCAGTACGGGCAGGGCCGGGTCTTCTACACTGCCTTGGGGCATCGCCAGGAAGTATGGGCAGATGAGCGGTTCCGGCTGCACCTGCTGGGAGGGATCCGGTGGGCGATGGGGGTCCCCTAGATCGGCGCCTACTCCTCACCGTCCAGCTCGCCCCGAGGCTTGGACGGACGATAGGGCGGGAAGCGGAAGGCCATCTCCCTGGAGAGGAGGCCGCCGTGACCGAGAGCCGCGATCTCAGCGTTCCCGATCGCCTCCCCGGTCAGGATCCGCGGCAGCAGCAGGTCAAAGGTGGTGGCCTGAGAGAACATCCCGCAGGTCGGCATCCCGATGATCGGGCGCTCAGCCCAGCGCGCCAGCCAGAAGAGGCTTCCCGGGTGGGCCGGCGCTCCGTGCCGCTCCATCCGCGCCCCCATCAGGTCGAGGGCACCGAAGACCGGGTCCAGGGGATCCAGGGCGCTCGCCCCCGCAACGATCAGCAGCTCGGCGCCTGACTCCGTGAGCTGCTGGAACTCCTTGACGACCGACGGGGGATCGCCCGCGACGTAGCGGACCGGCAGGAGCCGAGAGCCGAACCAGTCGATCTTCTCCTTCAAGGCCGACTCGAAGCGAGCACGCTGCTTGGCGTCCAGACTCTCCCGCGCCACGGCGCCAACCGCGAGGGGCCGAAACGGCTTGACGCGCAGCACGCCTCCGCCGTCCCTGGCGACGCGCTCGATCTCCACGACCGTTGATCCGGGGATGGCCAGCGGGGTGACCTTGGCCTTGGCCACCACCTCCCCCGCCTCCACGGGCTGGCTGTCGAAGAGCGTGAAGACGGAGATGCCTTCGAGAGCGTTGACCTGCCAGAGCAGCTCGATCCTGACCTTGAAGAGCCCGCGCCGCGCGGCGCTGAGCGACCACTGGCCGCCCGTGTAACCCTTGACGCTGACACCGTCGCCCACCACAGCGCGAGCGAGCCGGACCCCCGCTTTCTCTTCGTGGAGGTCCCCGGCCTCCAGCTCCAGGAGGTGGAGCTCCTCCCAGTGGCAGGCGAGGAGCCGCTCGGCGCCCGCGGCGTCGAGCTGCTCGCCTTTCCGCCCGAGGAGCTGACCGGCTCCGTCCCTGACGTCGTGGCAGAGGATTTTTCCGACGAGCCCCGCCGCCGACGCCTGAGCCCGGGTGACCGCGTGGGCCTTCACCGCTTGCCCTCTCTGACCTTGCGGCTGATCGGCATCCCCGTCCCGCCGGTCCGCACGGCCAGGATCTCTGCCAGGATCGCCAGTGCGATCTCCGGAGCGCTCTGGGCACCCAGGTCAAGCCCGATGGGGACACGAATGCGGGCCAACAGCTCCTCGGGAATCTCTTCCTCTCTCAAGAGGTTGAGAATGGCATTGCCGCGGCGCGTGCTTCCCAGCATCCCGATGTAGCCCACCGAGCTGGCCAGAGCGTGGCGAAGCACGGGGAGGTCGTACTTGTAGTCGTGGGCCACCAGAACGAGCGCTGTGGCCGGAGTCAACGGAACCGACTTGACCAGCTCTGAAGGAATCCCCACCTCGAGCCGGTGGGCGTCGGGGAAGCGCTCGCGGGTCGCGAAGCGCGGCCGCCCATCCACCACGATGGTCCTGAAGCCCAGGATGTTGGCGAGCGACACGAGCGGCATGGCCACATGCCCGGCGCCGACCACCAGCAGGGTCGCGGGCGGGCCGAAGGCCTCCACGAAGCCGCGGATCCCCTCGAGGAAGAGCGTCTTGGAGATTCCGCGGGTGAGACACTCCTGAGCTTCGCTCGCAAAGCGCCGGTCGAGGAACACGTCGCCCAGGGTCCCGTCGGTCTTCCCGGTGTCCAGGACGAGCAGCTTCGCGCCGTGGTTCGGTCCGTCCAGGCGGGTGATGAGCACTCCGCGCCCGCCTCGCTCGGCATGAGCGCGCAGCGTCTCGTAGTACGTGAGCGGCGGCGCGTCGGTGCGATCGAGCGTCACCGGCTCGACGAACACCTCGATGGTCCCGCCGCAGGTGAGCCCGATCTCCCAGGCCTCCTCGTCCCCCAGGTTCAGCTCGAGGAGCTTCGGCGCGTTCTCGCCCAGGACACCCTCGGCCTCCTCGATCACCTGGGCATCGACGCAGCCACCGATGGTCACCGAGCCCAGGATACGCCCACCCGCCCCCACCAGCATCTTGGCCCCTTCCTTTCTGGGCGTGGTGCCGCGGGTGTTGACCAGCGTGGCCAGGGCCACCGCCTGCTCGACGTTCTTGAGCCGGTCAAACTGCTCGAAGAGCTCGTGCATGGCGCTCACACTATACCACGGAGTCCTGGAGCCCAGAAGGAGCCGGCCGTCGCTGAATGGGTGCGATGCGAGGAAGACCGCACCGAGCGGAATCCCGCGTGAGGAGGCTTGCGAGGTCAGTCCGGCCTAACGCCCTCACGCTCTGGCATCGGCGGAATATCGCTCGGGAGTCCGATCGAACGTTTGCTTGCAACGCACGCTGCAGAAGTAACGGTTTCCCCCTGACGCCTCTGAGCGGTACTTGGCGGACGTGATCTCAACGAGCATGCCGCAGACCGGGTCTCTGGCCTGGGTCTGACCGATCGCCTCCGAGCCAGCTTCCGCTGGCTTCCACTCGATCTTCCGGCTGCGCGACACCTGAATGATCTCGGCGAGAACGCTCACGGCGATCTCTTCGGGTGCGACCGCACCGATATCGAGCCCGGCAGGAGCCTTCAGTCGGCCGAGTCGTTCGGCGGACACCCCCCTTGCTCGTAAGGCCTCGATGACCGCACCGGCCCGCTTCCTGCTGGCCACGAGGCTCACGTAGCTCGCCTCGCTCCGAAGGGCTTGCTCCAGGGCTTCTTCGTCGAAGGTCCCGTGGGTGGCGACCACGATGAAGGTCCGCGGGGTGACGCTGAGCTGCTGAAAGCGCTCGGCAGAGGCCTCGGAGCCCATCAGGACTACGGCGAAGTCCATGGCCCCGCCGAGCTTCGCCAGGGTCTCGACGACCGGCCCTTGGCCGATGAGCAGAAGCTGGGGCTTCGGCAGGACTGGTTCCACGTAGATCTCGAGGGTGCCCCCGCTGTGGCACGACATGACATACTCCAGCACGCCCTCTCGCTTCCCGGGGCCAGTGCCGCCCTCGCCCACCAGGGCGATGAACCGCGGCTGCCCATCGCGGAGAGCCTTGAGCGCTTCCTGAACGACCACGGGTTCGGCGCAGCTTCCGCCGATCCATCCCAAAACCGTGCCGTCCTTTCGGATCAGCGCCTTGGCCCCCGGCTTGGCCGAGGTGGGGCGCTCGCAGCGAACCACCGTGGCCAGTACGAATGGCTCACCTTGCTGAAAGAGCGTGTGGGCCAACGCAAGCAGATTATCGACCATCGCGGGTCTGCCCGGACGTTACTTCCTCTCCCCTTCCTTACCCAGGAGGCGCCGGACTGCGCGCCTCATCGCCTGCGCCATGGCCTTCGCGCCCAGCGAGAGCGCGTCCAACGGCTCGGCGTCCGGCTCGCCGTTCTGCGCAGGCTTTGGGCTGGAGACAAACGCCGCCTCCAGCTTCTGCTGCATCGCGGCGGCAAACTGCTCGAAAATCTGGTTCGAGACGCTCTCGATCATCCCCCGGCCCATCTGAGCGAGGATCCCGCTGATCTTCACCTCGGAGGCGACGGTGACTTCGGTGCCACCATCTTTGGGATGGAGGCGACTCTGCATGCGCATCTCAGCGCCGCCCTTCCCCTTGACGTCTTGCCCCTGGCCGACCAACTCGGCCTCCCAGCGCTTGTGATCCAGTCGTTCGAAGCGGATCGTGCCCTTGTAGCTGGCCGCGACCGGTCCCACCTTCACGGTGATCGTCCCAAGATACGTACGGTCGTCCACCTTCTCGGCGATCGCTGCTCCGGGCAAGCAGCTTGCCACCTGATACGGGTCGGTCAGGAAAGCCCAGACCCTCTCAGGGGGGGCGTTCAGCGAGAGCGTCTGCTCGATCTTCACGGTCGTGGTGCGACACTAGCCCCGGCGAGCCCGTCGAGAGAGTGCAACCGGATCCGAGTCACTCCGTCACCCCGTGCTCACGCAGGAGCTTCCAGACCTTGGCGGGGGCGACGGGAATGTCAATGTGGCGCACCCCCAGATGCCAGAGGGCATCCACCACGGCGTTGGCGATTGCCGCCGGAGCGCCCACCGTGGCCGACTCCCCTACCCCTTTCGCCCCCAGCGGGTGGTGCGGTGATGGGGTGCAGGTCTTGTCGGTCTCCCACTTCGGGGTCTCCACCGCTGTCGGAAGCAGGTAGTCCATGAAGCTCCCGCCCCGGATGTTGCCGTGTTCGTCGTAGGAGATCTCCTCGTACAGGGCCGGCGCCAGCCCCATGGTGAGCCCGCCGTGGATCTGCCCCTCCACGA
>JACQRS010000234.1 GCA_016206385.1 Candidatus Rokuibacteriota bacterium
GACATACAGCATGTGGCAGTAGGCGCAGGTCGGCGCCTTGTACGGCGCCTGCGCCAGGGGTGCCTTCCAGTCCCAGTTTCCCCCGTCGGTCAGATAGATGGCGCCGTGCTTGGAGGTGGAGTAAGCCTCCCAGTTCGGGTGGTCAGGCCCCATGTGGCAGGTCATGCACGCCTCGGCCCGCCGCGCCTCCGCCGGGTCGAACCGATGGCGGGTGTGGCAGGCGATGCAGCCGTTCCGATAGGGGAGGCTCGAGAGGTCCACGTACTGCTTCTTCTCCGGGCTCCAGAAGGGCTCGTCGGTGGCCCCGGCCTGGGCATGGCAGGGGTCGCACCCCATCTCCATCACCTTCCGCGGCATCTGGGCGTAGTGGGGAACCTTGATGTTGCGCTCCCAGTTGATGCCGATCCCGGCGGGGCCTGGGCCGTAGGAGTGACCGGCGTCGGTCACGTGCTCCTGGTAGATCTGGGCGTGGCAGGCTCCACAGACTTTTTCCGAGACGCGGCCGCGGACCTGGGTGATCTCCGTATGGTCGGTCCCGTGACAGACCGCGCAGGAGTTGGCCTCGGGAGTGGTTGCCGGGATCCGCGGGTTCTGCCGGCCGGGCCTGAACATGACGGAGGTCTCGTATTGAGCCACGATTCCCGGATGGTGCTTTCTGTGGCACTCGATGCAGGACGCGGCGGTCTGGACACCATCGGGGGGCTTGGCGCTCACCCGGGGCGGCGGTGGCGGTGCCGCCTTGAGAAACGCGTAAATCTCGCGAGCCTGGGACTCGGAGACGGCGCTGCCCGGGAAAGGCGGCATCAGTCCTCGCGGAGCTCTGAGCTGCTTCACAAACTCCTCGAAGGCCAGGCTCGTCCCGGCCAGATCCGGGCCGGCACCGCCGCGCCCGGAAACGCCGTGGCAGCCGATGCACCCTTTCTGGATGAAGAGCCGCTCACCGTTGGCTGGCGTCTCGGCGACGGCCTGTTGAGCCGGGAGGAGAGCGAGGAAGAGAAGAAGAAGGAAGCGGATTCGCTTCGACATTTCGATCCCGGGTCGAGCTGGGAAGATCGTAGTGAGCGGGGGGTGCCCTGTCAACAACGTACAAGGGACACAGGATCGTTCCGCGCACCCGGATCGGAACCCTCTAGCGCTGGGGTGGGCGCGCCCCAACTGGGGAACCCGAGCCCCGACCGTGTTCAACATGGATTCGGGCTCTGCTCTCTAACCCCTTCTGGTCATTGGCATTTCCCGCGTTGCCTCAGCGTGGCACCAGGCTTGCACCTTCGTTCACATGGCTGGCCCGGTGTGAGGTCAGCCGGGAGGAGGAAAGATCGATGAACGAAAACGGGAACCTTCTCGAGAGGGAAGAGGCATCAACGGCTTCGCTCGCCCTGGTGGTGGGCCTTCTGATCGGTGTCGCTGCGGCTGTGGTCCTCGCCACAGCCCCCTTCACCGCGTTAATCGGCCAGAGCCAGGCGGCCCTGGCGTCGGCGTTTCACGGGCTGACAGCGTTCCTCTATCTGATCGTGGGGACGATCGGGCTCTACCTCGGCTGGCGGCTCTTCACCGGGCGCATCCGGGCGTTCGCCGACCTGCAGCTCCTGGCGACGGTCTCGGCCACGCTTTCGCTGATCGCGATCGCGTTCGGGAACTGGCTCTACATCTTCTACCGGGCCAAGGACCCGTCCAGCCCGCGCTCCTGGTTCCTCGCCAACATGCCGGAGGTGCACAGGATCTTCTTCGAGTTCAAGGAGTTCACGGCGCTCTTCACGCTGCCGCTCACGGTCACTGCCGCCTTCATCCTCTGGTACTACGGCGTGCAGGTCCTCGACCGGAAGTGGATGCGCTACACGGTGGCTGTGCTCCTCGGGCTGTCGTTCTTCTACCTGGTTGTGGCGTTTAGTCTCGGCGCCGCGGTGACGAAGCTCCGTCCCGCATAGCGAATGGAGGGATCTGAAATGACGATGAAACTTCTCGAGCAGGAGCGGGGGGTGGAGGTGACCTGGACGCCTGCGCCGGCCCGGCACCGCGAGAGCGGGCCGGCGGTGGCGGCCATCATCTCGGCCGCCCTCGGGCTCGTCACCCTGGCGCTGGTGAACCTGGGAACCCAGGCCTCCAGGGCCTTCAACGCCTGGGTGCACGGGATCGGCAGGCTCTGGATGCCCGGCGCCGAGGGGATCGGCCCGTACTCTGGGAAGGAAACCCTGTCGCTGGCCGTCTGGGTGGGGAGCTGGATCCTGCTTCATCTGGCTCTTCGGAAGCGTGAGCTGAACCTCGGGCGGTGGTTGGTGGTCTTCCTGGTCGGGATCGGCATCGCCACGACGCTGCTGTGGCCGCCGGTCTTCGAGTACCTGGCCGGACACTAGGAGTAGAGCGGGCCCGAGACGCCGGCGATCTTCAAACCGCTGACCCTTGGAGCTGGCCCCACCGGCGGTCATTCGAGCCGGGCTACGTCGGCGTGTATAATCGCGCTGCGAGCGATCCGGAGCGCTTGCGGGTGACTCACGACGACGACGATCGTTGACTGCCACGCGCATCTCCTGCCGTCAGAGCGGATGGCGAGGCTCATCCGCTGGACGCTGCGCTTCAGCCCGGCCCATCCGATTCCGGAGACAGTGACTCTCGATGCGCTCCTCGAGGAGTACGCGCAGGCGAAGGTCTCCACCATCTGGAACTTTGCCCACGCCATCTTTCCAGAGGAAACGGAGCCCCTGAACGAGTGGAACTGGCGCCTCGGCCAAACCCATCCGCAGATCGTGCCGTTTGGCACCTGTCACCCGTTGACGCCGGACCCGGGGGCCGTGATCGACCGCTGCTTTACCGAGTACCGGTTCGTCGGGATCAAGTTCCACCCGTTTGTCCAGCGGGTTACCCCCTGGGAGGAGCGGTTCTTCCCCATCTACGAGCGGATCGCCGAGCACGGCGGGATCGCGGTCTTTCACACTGGGTTCGAGCGGTTCTACGGAGGCTCGCTGCCCCTGGCCGGGTTCGAGGCGATCCTCCGCGCATTCCCCGACCTCGTGGTGGTCTTTGCTCACGCCAACTACCCGAGGGTGGGGGAGGCCTTCGAGTTCGTGGCCCGCTATCCGAACCTGTATCTGGACACGGTCCATGTCTTCGCGGGCATCTCGCGCTCGTGGGAGCCAGGAGCCGACCAGCGTGCCGCGTGGGCCGAGCTCCGAGAGGGCCTCAGCGCATTCCCGGGCCGCGTGATGTTTGGAACCGATCACCCCTCCGGGGCGGGCGCCCTCAGGGAGATCTACCAGGAGCTTTATGACTTCGGCCTCCCGAAAGAGCTGGAAGAGCGGCTCCTGGGGGGGACCGCCCGCGAGCTGATCGAGCGTGTCCGCCGTCCCTGAGCTGTGCGGGCGTTGGACGGGGCAGGAAACGCGTCGCCTGGCATCGCAATTGCGTCCGTCAGAAGTCAGCTTCTGTGAGCCCAGGCGACCTTCGCCAGCGGGAGGAGCGTGAGATGAGGCCCTTCGACGAGCTGCTCCAAGAGGCGGTGGCCTTTCACGGCCACCTCTGTCCCGGACAGGTTTTGGGGGTGCGGATGGCGATGGCGGGCTGCCGAGCGTTGCGGATCGAGGAGCCGAAGCGCATGGGCAAAGGGCTGGTCGTCTTCGTCGAGATCGACCGCTGCGCGACCGACGCGATCCAAGTCGTCACCGGCTGCTCACTGGGCAAGCGGACGCTGAAGCACCTGGACTACGGCAAGATGGCCGCCACCTTCGTCAATGTCGCGACCGGAGAAGCAATGCGAGTCGCCGCGCGCGACGACGCCCGCGAGCACGCTGCCGCGTATACGCCCGGGGTGACAGACCCGCGACAGGTCCAGATCGCAGCGTACCGGCTGATGCCGGAGGCGGAACTTCTGACCCTCACGCCGGTGGTCATCAGGCCGGGATGGCTCGGTCGGCCGCGGGTCCGCGTCCCCTGCCAGCTCTGCGGGGAAGGGGTCAACTACGGCCGCGAGGTCGTGACGGAAGGGCTCGCCTTCTGTCAATCTTGCTTCGCTGGTGGCTACTACGACTCGCCCACGCCGCTAGACGCCCTGAGAACCTTCTCCGGGCGAACCTAAGGCCAGGTTCCTGGGCCCCGGGGCTGGGGAGCCGATGCCCCAGCTGGGGAGTGCTCGCCCCGTTTTGGAGTCGGGGCTCGCCACGACGATCTCCTCTTTTCCTTTAGAACCCTGCAACTCGATTGACAAATTTCCCTCTTCCGAAGCGACGGCGGTTGGCACTTCTGATGCACGGAAGGAACCAGCGGACGAGCCGACCGCGGCCCCATGAAGAAGCTTCCAGCGGCAGGACGATCGGCCCGGGCCGCCTAACCCTGGACGTCAATGACTGAGCCGTCGCGGCTGACAGACCTTTTGCTGGCGCTCGAGACCGAGGCCGCCGCCTTCTACGACGCCCTGGCCCGCCGGTTTGCTGACCGTCCCGATCTCCACGCCCTCTGGAGCGAGCTGGCCCGAGACGAGCGAGAGCACGCGAAGTGGATCCGCGAGGCCGGCGACCTCAGCACCGGGACGGAGTTTCCCGCCGCTCTGCCCAAGCTCCGTGTCGCGCCCCTGGAGGCGGCACTCGACGAGGTCAGGCAGCAGCGAGAGCGGGTCGAGCAAGCACCCTATACGGTGGTCGACGCGCTGGCGGCTACCATCGCGCTGGAAACGTCGGAGGTGAACGACGCGCTGGGGGACTTCCTGGCAATGACCCGTGCGTTACTTCCACTGGAGCCCCTCCCCGCGGCCATGGATGCCCACCTGCGCCGGTTGACCGGTGCGGTCGAGCGGCTGAGCCATCCGGAGTTGACCGGGTTGTTGAAGAGCGTGACGAGCCGAGCCGAGCGCGTGCTGGGGGACCGGCGGACGATCATGGTCGTCGATGACGAGGTCGATATGCTAGAGACCTGCGCCCGGATCTTCCGGCGGAGTGGCTACACCTGCCTGACCGCGGCCAGCGGCCAGGACGCCCTCGCCCTCCTCAAGCTGGTCCGTGCTGACCTGATCCTCGCCGATCTCAGGATGCCCCGCGTGGACGGCCTGACGCTGCTGCGCCAGGCCAAGCGGATGGCCCCGGAGATCCCGGTGGTCATCTTTACCGCGTACGTGTCGGAGGCCTCGGCCCGGGAGACCCTCGAGGCAGGCGCCGCCGCATATCTCCCCAAACCGTTCACCGCCAGCCAGCTCCGATCGGCGGTCGAACAGGCGCTGGGACGGGGACGATGAGCGGGACCTCATGAAAGGAGCTCCGATGATCGGCACCGAGGCGCTGGACGTTGACCGGATCCGTCAGGATCTGATTGCCCGGACTGTCGGAAGCCAGATCCACCTCTTCCAGGAGGTGCCCTCCACCAACCTCGTTCTCCAGAGGCTGGCCAGAGCTGGCGCACCGGAGGGGACCGTGGTTCTGGCCGACGCGCAGACGGCAGGACGGGGGCGGCTGGGGAAACCCTGGTTCTCCCCGGCAGGGGTGAACCTCTACGCCTCGGTGCTCTTTCGGCCACTCCTCAGGCTAGCCGAGGTGGCGGTGTTCTCCTTCATCGCCCCGTTGGCCCTGTCTGACGCCATGCAGGAAGAAGGCGTGGAGCCGGCCATCAAGTGGCCCAACGACATCCTGCCGGGAAAACGGAAGGTCGCCGGGATTCTCGCGGAGAGCTGGGCGCCGGAC
>JACQRS010000243.1 GCA_016206385.1 Candidatus Rokuibacteriota bacterium
CTCGACTCCTCCGTCTCTTGCAGGACTGACGTCGGCATCGGAATGATTCTGTGGGCCGCCGCATGACGCAGGTCTGACAAGACCATGAGAAATCGTGCGATGTCCTCAGTCTCCAGGAAGGCTGCCAACTCCGAATGCCGGCGCTTCATTTCCTGACGGAAGTCCTTGTTCAGACCACATCGTCTCTCTTTGAAGCCATAGGAATGCACTCTGTTCAGGAGCAGGCAGAGGTGATCTAGGGCGCCCCACATGAGAAGATACAGCCAGTTGAGATGGAAGGTCTTCACGAAGGCGTGCAGATTATCGCCGCCCTCTCTCTTGTACCACAGAGCTTGCCATCTATAGAACTGGAGGAGCCCACGGGCGAGGAGGATGAAGGGATATCTGTTGTACGCGAAGCTTCGGAGCAGCTCCTTGGTATCTGGGTCCGCGGAAGAGGCAACGTTGCGATGCACGCTCAACAGCCACTCGTTCATTCTATTCGTCGTCTGATAGTAAGTGTCGAGCCAACGTCCGTGGGCGCAATCAGTGAATGAGAAATAGACTCCGTGACCGAGAAGAAAGCACTCGATCACGTCAGTGAACCCTGCCCAGCCTAGGGCCAGGACCGGCGGGTCTGGGAGGTGCGAAGAGCAGTGCCTGAGCAACTCGGGATCTTCTGAGAGGACGAGGTGAACTCGCTCCTGATTTGCGATCGCTATCAGCCTTGCTCGGGGTCGCGTGCAGCCCTCGAAGAACTCTGGTGCCGGCTCCGCGGTCGCGAGCGCGGCGATCCGATTCGTTGGAAGCAAGACCGCATACAGGTCAGTCGTGTGATCGTCCAACCAGCCCCTGGGGAGAATGAACTGCAATCCCAGGCCCTCGCCTGTCTGCCCCAGGTAGTTCTCGAGGGTCTTGATCAAAACCCACGATGAGACCCCGCCACCGCAGCCCGGGTCGTGTTGGGTGATGGCAAAGATGGTCGGGTCGATTAAGACGCGGAGCTGACGTATCGGTGGTACATGCATGCGAGACCCCAGCCGCCGGATCCGGATGTTGGAAGGTCACGACGGCCGCGATCATCCTACGACAAAGAGATGCAAGCATGTCGTCCTTCGGTTGAAAGACGACATGCGTAAAATATACACCCTCACGAATAACACCACGGGACTGGTCCGGAGGAGAGCCGGTCACTTCGCAAACTTCAAGCTCTTTCCCGCTCTCGAGCCGATGCTTCTCTCCGGCGCAGCAACCTCTACGATCGCCCGCTCAAGCGAGCGTGTCTGCTCACACCTGGAACAGGGGGGACCGGTCGGTGCCAGGCGCACCCACCCGGCGAAGGCGCTGAGTTTTTACCACTCGACCTCCCCTCCTCCCCTTGACTCCCCGTAACCCCCGCCCATCTTTAAAGTTGCGGCCAAGTAGGAACCCGAAATGCCGACCGCCCGGGTGCCGCCGCGGATGGGTAGGGGTCATGAGACGCCAGCGCCTGACGAGGGTCAAATCACTCCTGCTCCCAGGGATCGTCGCCGTGGTCCTCTGCCTGGGGGTCGCCGTGGCGCACTGGCGGCCGTGGTCGAGGGGGTCCGCGCCTCTCAGGGCCGCGGGGTCCTCCGTCTTCCCGCTCCTGACGGAGGTCGATTTCGACACGGGGGAGGAGTCGCCGGAGCGGGCCACGGTGGAGGGGACCGGGACGGTTTTCTTCGGCCAGTTCGTCCTGACGGTGGCGCACGCCGTGACCCTGGAGCGTCTCGAGATGAAGGTGCGCACTCCCCGCGGCGAGATGACGCTGCCGGTCGAGGGTCGTCGCGTCTCCGAGAAGACCTGGCTGATCGCCGGGGAACGGCGGCTGCCGCTGACTCCTCTGGCGCGCGACGAAGAGGCCGACCTGGCGCTGTTTCTGCTGCCGAGGGGCACCGATCTGCCGGCCTTCCCCTACCCGATCGGCAACAGCGAGACGCTCGACCTGGGCGATCCGATCGCCGTGCTGGGGTGTGATCCGGTCGCGGGGGTCCTTTTCCGGCAGGGATCGGTGGCGGCGCTGCGCGGGTCGGCCAGGGTCGCGAGACTGTCGGACAGCGATCGCGTCTTCTTGATCTCGCTCGCGCTGACCGAGGGCGAGAGCGGCGCGCCGATCCTGGCGGCGCGCGGCGGGGCGTACGAGCTGGTGGGGCTTGCCCAGGGGACGTACATCGGGCCGCGGCAGCTGGCCTGGGCGGTCCGCATCGGGCCTGCTCTCGAGGCGCTCTCCCGGCGGGACGGATCCTCAAAGATCCGGCAGTTTCTGCGCCTCTGCCGCCGCACGCAGATGGCAACCCTGGCGGAGCCCCGCGATCGCACCTCCGGTGGCGACCGCCGATACGACGGCGATCGCCGCTCCGACACCGGAGCCCCACCGGCCGCCGGCAGGACCCGCTGAGAAGGGCTCGGATCGCAACCTAGATCGCGATCTTCCCCTCCTTCACGATCACCCTTCCGTCCACTTCGAGCGTGGCGCGCGGGATGAAGAACTCCTGCCCGAACTCGGACTGGTTGGTGCACCCGGGCGCCCAGGGCGCCTGTCCGATCCCGATGGTCACCATCCCGGCCATCTCGTAGGTGCAGTAGTTGGAGTTTCCGATCGTCCGGCTGTTCGGATTGACCCCGATGTCGAGGAACGAGAAGACGTCCTTGTCCCCCGACGACTGGGCCAGCGCCTGCTTCAGCGCCTCGGCGTTCTGCGCCGCCTCGATCCTCGTCACCTTCCCGTTCACGAAGGTGACCCTCAGGTCGCGGATCTTGATGCCGCGATAATCCGCCAGCGGCACGAAGACCGTCCCATTCACCGAGGTCGCGTCCGGCGCGGTATAGACCTCCCCGGCCGGCAGCCAGGCCTGCGCCGGCTTGTCCACCGGCTGGCTGTGGATCTGGCCGTCGCTCAGATGAACGCCTCTGTCGTTGACCAGGTTGAGCCGCAGGTCGGTCCCCTCCTGCGTCCGGATTCTGACCTCACGGCCCGATGCGAGCGCCTGCTTGACCTTGTTGCCGTTCTCCTCGATGGCCGTGTGCGGTGTGTTCACCGCCTGCCAGAACCGAGTCTCCATCTCCGCCTGCGGGACCCCGTAGAAGCGGGCGACGGCCGCGGACGGCATGACCGGATTCCCCAGGGTGACGGTGCGGAGCGGCCGGCTGTACATCACGTCGGTGACCACCTGCGACGCTTTGCGGACCCGCGCCACCCTCTCTTCGGGGACCTTCGCGAGGGTCGTCGGATCCTCCGCGCTTAGCGCGATCATCACGTCCGCCTTCTTGAACTCGGCGATCGTCATCGCGTTGGGGGTCTCGAGGTACTCCAGAGGGGCCTCGGTTATGATTCGCTTCGTGACCGTCTGCGAGTCCAGGACCATGTGAGGGAAGGCTCCCTTCTTCGCCACCTCGATCGCGATCGCCTCCATGAGGGGGATCTTCGAGGCGTCGCCGATGATCAGGACTCCCTCCCTGTCCTTCACCTGCACCGACTCGTGGACAATCTGCCACGCAGTCGCCTGATAGTCCGGGGCGCCCGACTGCTTGGCACGCGTCTGGCTCGCTTTCTGGCCGGTGCCCTGCGCTGCCGCCCCTGCCAGTCCGAGGACGCCCAGCCCCACAACGCACAGTCCCAAAGCAATGTGCTTGCGTATTCGCATCATCTCAGACCTCCCCTCTTTGACCTCCGCAGTCATTTAAGAGATCCAACCGATCGCGTCCCTGTAGCCGTCCAGGCACATCTCATGGGGGCATGGCCGCACCTCCATTCCGGGCCTGACATGGGAATCCACCGGCGGCAGGCCACCGCGATCCCGCCCTTCGAGCCATCGTGGATGTCAATTGATCGTGGACCTTTGTTCCGAGTAAACCGACCTGCCCTCTTGATTAGCACAGCGGGAAGCCGGCCGTCAAGTGTGGAGGGTGGCGATTTGGAGAGTGCGCGGCGCCGCAGCTCGCGCCGGCCGAACCCCTCTCTCACCTCACGGCCAGCACCCCCCACGCAATCAGGAGCGTCCCCAGCGTCAGCGGGGCGCCGACCTTGAGGTACTCGAAGAACCCAACCTCGACGCCCTCGCGGCGGGCCGTTTCGAAGACGATCACGTTGGCCACTGAGCCGATGACCGTCAGCTTGCCGGCCAGGGTCGAGAACGCTGCCAGGCCCAGCCACAGGGTCCCGGCGGCCGGAGCGGGCAACGATTGCATCGTCGGCAGGAAGAGCATCACGGCCGGAACGTTGCTGACCGCCTGGGAGAGGAGCGTCACCGCCGCGCCCATCCGCGCCAGGGCCTCCGCGGTCCCGGTCGCGAGCGGCCCGGCCACTCCCGCCACCACCGCGTGGGGCAGGCCGGCCTGCTCGACGCCGCGCATCACCACGAAAAGCCCCTCGAAAAGGAGGAGCAGGCCCCAGTCAACCTCCTGCAGGGCGCGCCTCGGGCGCGTGGCGTCGGCCAGGACCGCCGCCGCGGCCGTCATCGCCGCGGGGGCCGGCCGAGTTCCGAGGCGAGCGCGATCACCATGGCGATCCCCGCGGCCATGCTGGCGGCCAGGAGAGCCAGCGCTTCACCGTGAGCGGCTGGCGGGGAGGTGGAACGGTCAGCGACGCACCCATGACCCGCCGGCGGTAGATCCATCCGAGGAGGAGACCGTCCAGGGCCAGCCACGCGGGGCGCCAGCGACACGGGCGGCGAAGGCCCCTGCCTGATCGCTCTTGAACCACTGTGGAAACAACCCTTCGGGAAAGACGACATGCGCCGAACATCCACCCCCC
>JACQRS010000018.1 GCA_016206385.1 Candidatus Rokuibacteriota bacterium
CCCGCCGAATCCGTCGCACACCGCCTGCCGCGATCGGAAGCTCGTCGTCACGGAAAACCTGGTGATTCCCGAGCGGCTCGCCGGGAAGCGATTCGTGTACGCGGCCTTCCCTCTGAAGATCCGGGAGGGGACCGGCTCGCCGGTGCGGGCCGTGGCAATCCTGGGGCTGCACCTGGAGGGGCCGGGAGGCCCGACGAGGCCATCCGCATGAGCGGGGTGACGGGCCGCGATTTGGGATATCTCTTTGCGCGAGCCGTCGCCACGACTCCGGACAAGGTGGCCCTCATTCAAGACGCCACAGCCCTCACATACGACGAGCTCGACCGCCGGGCCAACCGGGTCGCCCGCGCCTTCAAGGGGGCCGGCATCGAGTCCGGCGACCGGGTGGTGCTCCTCTTTGACAACGACTACCGGTTCCTGGAATGCTATTTCGGCGCACTGCGCGCCTGGGCCGTCGTTGTTCCGGTGAACCACCGGCTCTCGAATGAAACCGTGACCTATATCCTGGATCACTGCGATGGCCGGGTCCTCGTGTGCTCGGCCAATCTAGTGGACCGGGCCGCGGAGTGTGTCCGAGCGGCTGGCAAGATCGAGCCGATTGTTGCCCTGGATCGGAGCGGCCCGGGATTGGTGTCGTACGAGGACTGGGTTGCCGCAGCCTCCTGGGACCCACCGGAGGCGAGCGGTTCCGAGGACGCCATCGCCATTCAGGCGTACACGGCCGGCTCGACCGGGAAACCGAAAGGGTGCCTGCTGAGTCATAGCGGACAGCTCTGGACTGTGGCGGCCACCGCCCCGCTGCTGTCCCTCAGCCCGGAAGACCGTGCGATCGTGGCGGCACCCCTGGGCCACAAGAACGCGACATGGGCCATCAAGCGACTGCTGTTTGTCGGGGGATCGGTCGTTCTGATGCCTGCGTTCGATCCGGAGACCTATCTGGCGGCCATTGCGCGGCACGGCGTGACATGCACGACGGGCGTCCCCGCCATGTATCAAATGCTCCTGGCTCGGCCAGAACTCTTCACGCGGTACGACACCCGGAGCGTCCGGTTCTGCTTCTTTGGTTCAGCGCAAGTGCCGTCCCGAATCCAGGAAGTCATACCCAAGTACTTCCCCAATGCCCGGATCAGGGAGACCTATGGGGCCACGGAAGCCGGCCTTCTCATTCAACCCCCGGACGGCTCTCCCGGCCTCGTCCCCATTGCAGGGACGGAAGTCCGCGTGATCCGTGAGGACCGGAGCGACTGCGAGCCGGACGAGGTGGGGGAAATCGCGATCAAGAATCCGGGGGTTGCCCGGGCGTACTACAAGAATCCTGAGGCGACCGGCGAGCGCATCCGAGACGGCTGGTACTATACGGGTGACCTCGTTCGCCGGACATCCCAAGGTCGCTACTACGTCGTCGGCCGGAAGGACGACATGATCATCACCGGCGGCGAGAACGTGTACCCAAAGGAAGTCGAGGACATCCTGCAACGCCACCCCCAGGTGGCCGAAGCCTGCGTCGTGTCGGTCTCGCACCCCATCAAGGGACAGGTCCCGGTTGCTTTCGTCGTGTTGCGCGAGCCCAAAGAACTGACAGAACCGGAACTCAAGGCATTCTTCCTTGCCCACGGCGCGGCATTCGCCCACCCACGGAGAGTCCTCTTCGTTGATGCCCTTCCCCTGTCCGCCCCCGGAAAGGTGGATCGAAACGCCCTGCGCGCTCAGGCAGAGACGGTGGTGCGAGATGCCAATGCGCAGGTGACGGGTTAACCCCGGCGTCGGATCCTCGCGTTTCTCACCTTTGAGCTTCACCCGCCCCGGCTTCCCCGACATCCTCGGTCTCCTCCCAACCTTCTGCCCCACCCGGAACTGTTTTGCCCGTGGCGCGAGCGACACTCAGCCGCCCCAGAGAGGGGGAGGTCAGGTGTGTCGCGTTTGTCCACCCAGAAGGGATGCGAGGAACCGAAGAGGGCAGAGCTCTTGAGGAGGAATCAGGTCGCCGACGGCGGCCATGGGGAAGGCGGTCAGGCCGGGCCGGCGGCTCAGGCGGGCGACGAGCCACTCGGCAAGAGACAAGAGGATTCAACTCACCGCTAGACCGAGACGAACCGCTGGATGGTGGAAAGGGACGCTACCTATTTCGTTGCGATTCGCCGACCCCAGAGGGGAGAGGCCATTCGACAGCAAGGGTATCAACAGTCCGAATTCTTTTGGCCCGTTCTTGTGGGGTGCAGATGGCCCGCGATTATCGTGTCTTGTGCCCTTCGGTTTTTTCCTCTTGCGCACACCGTGAGGATGGCCGACATTACTTTTGTGATAGGCCCTCCTGCGAGAGTCCTTCCCCGTAGTCTTCTCCGTCGTCCAACGCTCCACCTCGCTGCCGTCCTTCAACACAAGATCACTCTCTTTTCCAGCGGGCAGAAGGATCCCTGGATGGACAGCGGTCACCTTTCGGTAGAGGTCTGGTTGGTAAATCTCATCCGGGGAGGAGGTCGGGAAAATGACAGTCGAGACGCTGCGTAACTATGTGGGTGGCCGGTGGGTGGACTCGGCCAGCCTGAATCACCTGGAGGTGACCAATCCCGCCACGGGTGAGGTGCTGGCTCGGGTGCCCCTCTCGACGCGGGAGGAGGTGGACAGCGCCGTGCGGGCGGCGCGCGCGGCCTACCCCGAATGGCGGGCCACTGCTCCCTTGACGCGGGCGCGCTACTTCTTCCGCCTGAAGGACCTCCTGGAGGAGCGGTTCGAGGACATCGCGCGAACGCTCGTCCGGGAGGAGGGGAAGACCTTGGACGAGGCCCGGGGCGAGGTGCGCCGGGCCATCGAGTGCGTGGAAGCGACCACGGGGATCCCTTCCCTGATGATGGGCACCTGCCTGGAGGACGCCGCCAAGGACATCGATACCGTGGCGGTGCGCCAGCCGATCGGCGTCTTCGCCATGCTCGCGCCCTTCAATTTTCCCGCCATGGTCCCCATGTGGTTCCTGCCCTTTGCCGTGGCCTGCGGGAACACCTTCATCATCAAACCCTCGGAGCAGGTCCCGCTCTGCCAGATGAAGATCCTCGAGGCCATGGACGAGGTGGGGTTCCCGCCCGGTGTCGTCAATCTGGTGCACGGGGCGCGGGATGTCGCCGAAGCGCTGATCGAGCATCCCGGGGTGAACGGGATCTCCTTCGTGGGCAGGAGCGCCGTGGCCCGCCAGATCTACCGGAGGGCCGCAGAGTTCGGCAAGCGGGTCCAGGCCTTGGGCGGGGCCAAGAACTTCCTGGTCGTCATGCCCGACGCGGACCTCGGGCGCACGGTACCTGCCCTCATCACCTCCTGCTTCGGCTGCGCCGGGGAACGGTGCCTCTCGGGGAGCGTGATCCTGGCCGTGGGTGAGACGTACGATCCGCTCCAGCGGCGTGTCGTGGACGCGGCCTCCCGGTTGAGGGTGGGCGATCCCCTGGACGAGACCGTGCAGATGGGGCCGGTCATCTCCCGGCGACACACGGAGCGGGTGCTCCGCTATATCGACCAGGGCCTCCAGGAAGGGGCGAAGCTGCTCCTGGATGGCCGGGGCGTGATCCCCGCAGGGTCCTCCAACGGGTACTTCATCGGGGCGACCATCTTCGCGGAAGTTCGGCCCGAGATGACCATCGCGCGGGAGGAGATCTTCGGGCCCGTCATCGGCATCATCCCGGTCCGGGACCTGGAGGAAGCCCTCGGGATCATCCGGGCCAACGAGTACGGCAACACCGCCTGCATCTTCACCGAGAGCGGGCGATCCGCCGCGGAATTCGTCTACCGGGCCGAGTGCAGCATGCTGGGGATCAACGTCGGGATCGCCGCGCCCATGGCCTTCTTCCCCTTCGGCGGGATCAAGGGCTCCCTCTTCGGTGATCTCAAGGCGACGGGGCGAGCCGCCATCGAGTTCTTCACCGATACCAAGGTGGTCATCTCCCGCTGGCGGTGAGGCGCGGGGCGGAGGCCGGTGTGGAGCTCACGACTTTCGGGGCGGTCCTCGGCTTTGCCATCGAGCAGGAACGGGCGGCGAGCCAGCTCTACGCGGAGGCCAGCCGCGATCCCCGGTCCGGGGGCCTGGCGGCGCTCTTTAGCGAGGCGGCCACAGAGAAACGCGCGCACGTGGGCTGGCTGGAGCGGAGTCGACGCGAACAGGTGGCCGAGATGATCCTGGTGCCGATCAGCGATCTCCGAGATGAGGCCTTTTTGCCGTCACCGCCGACGGATCTCGAGCGGAGCCAGATTCTCGATCGCATGATCGACCGCGAAGAGGCCGCGCACCGGTTCTACCGGGTGGCGGCCCAGCGGATCGGCCTGCCCGAGGTGGCCAAGCTGCTCGAGCGGATCGCGGGACGCACGGCGAGCCGTCGGCTGGTCCTGGAGCAGGGGCGGGCGCCGTTCGGAGCGGGTGGGCCCGGCCGGCATCCTGATCGGCGTTGAAGGCGGCCGGAGGCTCGGCCGCGCCACCTCGGCGAAAGGAGGTGATGGGGCCTTTTGCCCAAGGGAGCATCACACGGATTCTGGATGGAGGACGGGACAATGGAGAAGAAAGGGAGCACGCGGATTTCACGGCGGACCTTTGTCAAGGGTGCGGCCGCCGGGGTGGCCCTGCTGGGATCGGGGGCCCCCCCTGTCATCCGGCGGGCGCTGGCCGCGGACCCGATCTACATCGGCGTCGTCAGTCCCGCCAGCGGCAACTACGCGGACCACGGGATGATGGAACGCCTCGGCATGCAGATGGCGGCCGAGGAGTTCAAGGACAAGGGGGTGCTCGGCCGGCCGGTCAAGCTGGTCGTCGAGGACGACGAGACCGATCCGCAGGTGGCGGCGCGGAAGGCCCGGAGGCTGGTCGAGGTCGAGAAGATCAAATACCTGATCGGCGGCGTGTCGAGTTCGGTCGCCGTGTCGGTGGGCGAGGTGGCGCAGCGGTACGGGGCCCTCTACATCGCGTCCAACCAGAATTCGGACACCCTCACGGCGCAGTATGCGCGCCGGTGCGTCTTCATGGTGCCGCCCGACATGGCCATGGCGCTCCGGACCCAGGCCCCCTACCTCCTGGAGAAGGTGGGGAAGCGCTGGTACTTCTTCACCCACGACTACGAGTGGGGCTGGTCGGGGACGAAGTGGGCACGCATCATCCTGCAAAAGGCGGGAGGCACGGATCTCGGGGAATCCAAGATCCCGCTCAACACCCGGGATTTCAGCGCCTTCCTGCTCAAGGCCCGAGCGGCCAAGCCGGACGCCCTGGTCATCACCGTGGGCGGCGTGGATCTGGCCGCGCTCATGGAGCAGATGCACGAATTCGGGACCTACAAGGAGACGACCCTGGTGATGACCCTCATCAACCTGGAGGACCTGTGGGCGGTGGGTCCGGGGAAGATGGAGGGGATTTACTGGATGGAGTGGTACCACGAGATCGAGGCGCCCGGCGTGAAGGAGTTCGTGGCCCGGTACAAGAAGCGGTGGCCGGGCGCGCCCATTCCCGTTCCCACCGCGAACACGTTGAACGGCTACATCGGGGTTCGGGAACTCCTGCGGGCCGTCGACCGCGCCGGCAAGGATGACGTCACGGCCGTGATCAAGGCCCTCGAGGGGCACACGGTCAGGGACTCCCTCAAGCACGACCCCATCTTCATCCGCGAGTGGGATCACAAATTCGTGTGGGCGTCCTACGTCGTCCGGTCCAAGAAGCCCGACCAGATGAAGGACCGGGCGGACTTCGCGGAGGTCGTCCGCTGGGCCCCCGGCAAGGACACGGTGCGGACCCGGGAGGAGAACCCGGTGAATCTGGGGCCGTATCCCGGTCAATGACGCAGGCCCGGTGGAGCGGGGCCTGCAAGCCCCGCTCCACCGGTGAGCCCGGCGCCGGTCCCGGGATCGGGAGAATTCCCGCCTGTGGCCGATGGGGGTGGGAGGAGAGCATGACGGAGTTCCTGTCCTTCCTCATGAACGGGGTGGTGTTGGGCCTCATCTTCGCGGTAGTTGCCCTGGGATTCACCCTCATCCTGGGGGTGATGCAGGTGATCAATTTCACCCACGGCATCCTCTTCGCCCTGGGGGCCTACTTTGCCTTTTCGATGCAGAAACATGTCGGCTTCTGGCTGGCGTTGATCCTCGCGCCGCTCCTGGTGGGCGTGGTGGGCTGGCTCCTCGAGCGCCTGGTGATTCACCGGACCTATGGGGGGAACCCCCTGTTCGGACTCCTCCTCACCTTTGGCCTGGCCATGGCCCTGGAGGAGGTCATCCGCATGGTCTGGGGAAAGGCCGGCTACTCCGTTGCGGCCCCCCGGTTCGCGGCTGGCTCCCTCGACCTCGGGTTCATGATCTACTCCAAGTATCGCCTGCTGCTGGCGGCCCTGGCGATCCTCATCATTCTCCTGGTGTGGCTCTTCCTGGAGAAGACGCCCTATGGCGCCATCATCAAGGCCGGGGCGAGCGATGCGGAGATGGTGATGGCCCTGGGAAAGAACCTCCCCCGCATGCGGACCTTTGTTTTCGCCATCGGCTCCGTCCTGGCCGGGGTGGCGGGGGTGATCGCGGCGCCCATCTGGAGCGTCCGGCCGACCATCGGGACGGCCATCCTCATGCCGGCGTTCGTCATCGTGGTGCTGGGGGGGATCGGGAGCTTCTGGGGAAGCGTGCTGGCGGGACTGATCGTCGGCGTGTCCACCAGCGTCTCGGTCATGTTCTGGGCCCAGATTTCGGACATCATTCCGTACGTGATCATGACCGCGGTCCTTCTGTTCCGGCCGAGGGGGTTGATGGGAGAGAAGAGCGTTCTGGAGGTATGAGATGGGTCGAGGAAACGCCTGGCGGAAACGGCTCGCGAATCCGATGTGGGCCGTTTTTCTGATGTTTGCGCTCTTCCCCTACATCCCCTACATCGGGAGGTACATCTCGTTAGGCACCGAGGTGGTGATCTGGTCGCTGTTCGCCCTGGGCTTCAACATTCTGCTCGGCTACACGGGGCTGCCTTCCTTCGGGCACGGGGCCTTCTTCGGCATCGGGGCGTATGCCGCGGGAATCTATTTCCTCCGGGTCTCCAAAGGACTCTGGGGGCCTCTGTTCATGTCCGCCCTGATCGCGGGCATTGCCGCGGCCTTGATCGGATTCCTGGTGGCGAAGAAGCGAGGCATCTACTTCGCGCTGATCACCATCGCCGTCAGCCAGGTGTTCTATTTCATCGCCTTCCGGTGGGATGACCTTACGGGCGGGGAAACCGGGCTGTCCGGAATCGACCGCATGGACCTCGGCATTCCGGGGCTGCTGCGGATCGATCTCTCCCCGCCCCTCACCTATTACTACTTCGTCCTCGCCATATTCATCCTCTGCACGCTGCTGATCTGGCGGATCGTCCATTCTCCCTTCGGCCGGGTGCTGCAGGCCATGCGGGAGAACGAGCTCCGGGCCAGCTATCTCGGCTACCATACGGCCGCCTACAAATGGGCCGCCTTCGTCGTCTCGGGGCTCTTTTCGGGTCTGGCGGGAGGTCTCTACACGCTCCTGATCAATTCGGCCTTTGCCTTCGTGCTGGATTGGACCCAGTCGGGCAACGTGGTCATGATGACGCTTCTCGGAGGGGGGACGGTCAACTTCTTCGGCCCCGTGCTGGGCGCGGCCATTTTCATCGTGTCCAGGGATCTGCTGAGCGCCTACTGGGAATCGTGGATGCTGCTGTACGGGCTCATCTTCGTTGTTGTCATCCTGTTCATCCCCAGCGGGATCCTGGGCTTGATCGGTGGCAGGAAGCAGACGGTTCTGCGGTAGGGAGAGGCGAAGCCGATGGCCATTCTGATGACCGAGGGGCTGACGAAGAACTTTGGGGGACTGCGGGCCGTCGATTCGCTCACCCTGGGGATCGAAGAGGGGAAGCTGACCTCGGTGATCGGTCCCAACGGGGCGGGCAAGACGACGCTGTTCAATCTAATCACGGGCATGATCAGACCCGATGCCGGGCGCGCCCTGTTCCACGGCGAGGACATCACGCACCTCCCCATCCACCAGATCGTGCGCCGGGGGATCTCGCGATCATTCCAGATCCTGAATCTCTTCAACGAGCTGACGCTTTTCGAGAATGTTTGGCTGGGGGTGCAGGCCCAGCAGGGTCACGGGCGGGAACTGCTTTCGCCGGCGGATGCCCTCGGCTCGGTCGAGGCGGAGACCCACCGGATCATCAAGGAGTTCGGCCTTGCGGGCAAAGAGGAGGTTCCGGTGAAGCTTCTTTCCTACGGGGATCGCCGGATCCTGGAGATCACGATCTCGTTGACGGCCAAGCCCTCCCTGCTGCTGCTGGACGAACCGACCAGCGGCCTCGTCTCGGAGGATCGGAAGCGGATCTCCGAATTCCTGAAGAAGCTGTCGACGCGGTTGACCCTCCTGGTGGTGGAACACGCGATGGACGTGGTGCTTTCGATTTCGGATCACATCGTGGTGATGCATCAGGGGAGGCTGCTGGCCCAGGGGACGTCGGAAGAGATCCGGGCCAATCCGAGGGTTCAGGAGGCGTACCTGGGTGGCCAGTACCGTCTCGCGTAGGAGAGAAGATCCTCCCCCGCCGGGGGGGAAGCGGGTTCACCGTCTCCAGGGGTTGAGTGCAGGTCTCCCCGCGCATTCACGGATCGGAGGGCGGAGCCGATGCTGGTGGTGGAGAAGATGAATACCTTCTATGGCGATGCGCACGTCCTCTTCGACGTCTCGCTGGAGATCAGGGAAGGAGAGGTCGTGGCGCTCCTGGGCCGCAACGGGGCGGGCAAGACGACGACCATTCGATCCATCATGGGGCTGACACCTCCGCGGACGGGCCGGGTGATATTCAAGGGGGAGAACATTGCCACCCTGCCCCCCTATGTGATCGCCAACCGGGGCGTGGGCTTCGTGCCGGATAACCGGCGGATCTTCCCGACGCTGACGGTGCGGCAAAACCTCGAACTCGCCCGCAAGCAGGGAGATGGCGGGAAAAACGGCTGGACGTTGGAAGGAATCTACGAGCACTTCCCGGCGCTCAAGGAGATCGAGGACCGGAAGGGAGAGGTGTTGAGCGGAGGCGAGCAACAGATGCTCACCATCGCCAGGACCCTGATGGGCAATCCGGACCTCGTGCTCCTGGATGAGCCGACCGAGGGGCTGGCCCCGATCATGGTGATGGAGGTGATGAAGATCATCAAGGAGCTCAAGGAGAAGGGGGAGACGATCTTGCTGGTCGAGCAGAACTCGACCCTTGCCCTGGGCATCTCCCAGCGGGCGTACATCCTGGAAAACGGTCACGTCGTCTATTCCGGTCCGGCCGAAGACCTGATCCGGAATGACGAGGTCAAGCAGAAGTACCTCGGGATCTGACGTGTCGCGTGACAGAGCCGCCACCAGCGCCTGCCCAACGCCTCCTTTGGTGTCCTGCTTTCCCCGAGACTGGTCCGAGTCCTCCAGCGCCTCTCCTGCGCTTTTCCTCGCCCAAAGCCGCGCTGAGTCCGTGAACGGGTAGACGCAACATCCCGCCGATCGGCTTGATCCCCTGGGCCGGCAGTGGATAGCCCTCTCTCACCGCGGGTGCAACGGGAGAGGGAGCTTCCGAGGGACCGACCGGCTGCAAGGCCTCGCTGGCAGCCCCACCAGCCGAGCGAAAAGCGCCAGTAGGGTCAGACGGTGCGCCGGGAGCAGATCGCCGACGACCCCCATGAGGAAGGTGGTGAGGTCGGGGCGGCGGGTCAGGCGGGCGACGAGCCACTCGGCCAGCGGCGGGCGACGGATGGCGTGCTGGTAGAGGGTGCACAGGCGCCACTTGGGGAGGAATTCGCGCCGCCAGGCGGCGGCATAGGCGTGCAGGTCGGGGTGGGCCACGTCCCTGCCGCGAAGCGCGGGGAGGGCGCTCTGCAC
>JACQRS010000250.1 GCA_016206385.1 Candidatus Rokuibacteriota bacterium
GGTGGACAGTGGGCACAGTCCTGGATCTCGATGAACCGGGTCCCCGGGATCCCGGTCGCGAGCTCGCGCCCGAGCGCGGGGGGTGTCGTCGGGTCGAGCGCGCCCGTCATTACGAGGGTGGGGTTCGTAATCCCGCCGAGCGCGGACCGGAAGTCCATCGCGGCCAGTGCGAGGCACGCGTTTCGAAACGCCACCGGGTCGAACTTCTCGAGCCGGCGCCGGCGGTCCTCGACGATCTCGGGATGCGCGGCGACAAACGCGTCGGTGAAGGTGCGGCGGATGGAGGTCTCGATGCCGGCGGCGATCCCTCCTTCCCGCACGCGCTCGGCCAGGAGCCGGAGCGCCTCGCGCCCTGGCTCCGAGAACTTTGCAACGGCGTCGGCGATGACGAGCCGACGGAAGCGCGCGCCGTGCCGGATGGCGAGCGCGATGGCGACGTGGCCCCCGAACCCGTTGCTCACCACGTCGGTCCCGGGCCCCAGGCCGAGGGCCGTAAACATCCCGGCGAGGCGGTCGGCGTACTCCTCCAGTCGCGGACCGGCCGGTGGCGAGGCGCCGAACCCCGGCAGGTTCGGAAGCCACACCCGACGCGTCTTCGCGAACGCGGGGACCACGCGGTCGTAGACCGAGCGATCGGACAGCAGCGTGTGGAGCAGCAGGAGGTCGGGGCCCTCCCCGACTCGGACGACATCGAGGTCCGTGCCCTCGACTTTACTCACGGCGCCCTCTCTCTGGGCGGCGCCGATCACCTCGGCGTCTCCACAGGCTTGCTCCCGGGCCCGTTGATCCACGCATCCATGAATATCGTCCAGGCAGTCTCATGCCGCGGGGAACCCGCTGTCAAGACCAGCTTCACGCCTGCGAAGCGTCTCCCAGAGGGCCCCCGGCATCACGGGCAGCTCCCAGATGCCTATCCCGAGGGGCCTCAGGGCATCGCTGATGGCGTTGGCAACGGCCGCCGGTGCCGCAATCGTCCCCATCTGGCCCACCGGCTTCGCCCCTGAGGGGGTCCCCGCCGGCGTCCGCAGGAACGCCATCTCGATCGGCGGCATGTCTCCGGCGCGTGGCAGCGCGTAGCTCGTCCCGCCCGGAATCTCGATGCGACCATCGCTCCCATACGTCAAGAGCTCGTGCAGCACCAAGCCCAGGCCGTACGCGACGCTGCCCAGGACCTGTCCCTCGACCATCGACGTGTTGAGTACCTCGCCGCAATCGGTGACGGCGACGTACCGGAGCACGCGAACGGTCCCTAGCTCCGGATCGACCTCGACCACGACGCCGTGGGCCCCGTTGGCGATCACGCCGAACCCAGGATCGTAGTATTTCGTCACCGCCAGCCCCGGCTCCGCTCCAGGCGGGCGCCGATGCGCCCCGAAATACGCGGTCTTCGCCACTTCCTCGAGGGTCAGCGTCGTCGGCCGGTCGTCTCGATGGATACGCCCGTCGACCAGCTGGAGTCGATCGACATCGGTCGAGAGCAAGTGTCCAGCAAAGCTCAGGACCCGCTCGCGAAGATGCGACGCGGCCAGCGCCACGACGCTGCCGATGATCGTTGCGCCCCGCCCCGCGAACACCCCCATGCTGTACGGGGCGGCCGAGGCGTCCTCCCGGACCAGCGTCACCACGTCGGGACGGACCCCCAGTTTCCTGGCGACGATCTGCACGAAGGTCCCTTCCGGATCCTGGCCGATCGACGGCACCGCGGCCACGATCGTCACCACACCGGTCGGCTCGATGCGCATGCTGACGCCGTCGATTCCCGGGCGCAAATGCGCACCGGGTGCGACCGGCATGGCCGATCCGATGCCGCCGAGCTCCAGCACGCAGGCGACGCCGATGCCGAGGTACGGCTCGCCGGGCCTTGCCTCGGCTTGCCGCGACCGCCAGGAGTCGTACTCCAGATGCTTGTGGAGCAGATCGAGCGCCTCGACATAGGAGCCGTCCGAGTAGACGACGTTCGTCGCGGACCGATAGGGAAAGTCCCCGGACTCGACGAGGTTTTGTCGCCTGACGCGGACCGGGTCGGCGCCGATCGCCTGCGCGAGCTCCTCGAGCATCCGCTCGAGGACGAACGTCGTCGACGGGCGGGCGACACCGCGCAACGGGCCGACCGGCGGCTTGTTGGTGGCGACCCCGAAGGTCTCCGCGCGATAGTGCGGGATCTTGTACGGGCCGGGGAGCAGCCCGGCAGCCATGACGGGCTCCAGGGCGGCGGTCCATGGCCAGTGGGAGTAGGCGCCGACGTCGACCAGGATCTCGACCCTGACACCCTCGAGGCGCCCGTCCGGAGTCGCCGCGATCTCGATATCGTAGCGGTGATCATGACCGTGTGAGCTGCACAGGAGGGCCTCGTGCTCGGTCTCGAGCCACCGACACGCGCGCCCCAGCCGCTTCGCCGCCCACGCGACGACCACTTCTTCGGGGAACAGGCCGTTCTTGGTACCGAACCCGCCGCCGATGTCGAGCAGCCGCACACGAAGTTGATGCTCCGGAATCTCGAGGACTTCGGACAGCTTCGTGCGCACGAGGTCGGGGATCTGGGAGGATGACCAGAGGGACAGGCCGCCCGACACCGGGTCTGGAGCGGCCAGAGATCCACGGCCCTCGATGGGGCGACCGATCCCTCTGTTGATCCGAAACGTGCGCCGGAGCCGCACCGCCGCGCGGGCGAGCGCCCCGTCGATGTCGCCCCCGGTGAGCGTGCGGTGCACCAGCACGTTCGACTCGAAATCGCCGTGAACCCGCGGCGCCCCGTCCGTTCGCGCGGTCCGGGCGTCGGCGACGGCCGCCAGCGGCCGGTACGCCAGCCGGACCATCGAGGCCGCGTCGACCGCCACCCCGGGGTCCTCCGCAACGACCGCCGCGACCGCCTCGCCCTCGAACCGGACGACATCGGTCGGGAGGACCGGTCGTCCGGGGAGGCGGAAATCCGACTCCCCCCAGATCACGATCGGCTGGCCGAAGTCATGCCCCGTGACAACGCTGATGACTCCCGGCACGGCGGCGGCCGCCGCGCAGTCGATCGCCTCGATCACTGCGTGCGGATGGGGGCTTCGGACAAAGGCCAGGTGGCACAGTCCGGGAAGATCGACGTCGGCCACGAAACACCCCAGCCCCTGTACAAACTTCGCTGCCCTTCGATGCGTGCCGTCGCGGGGCGCGTCCGCTGTCATGCGTCCTCCAGGCCCGGTCGTTCAGTCCCCAGGCCGGCGATCGAGCCGGCCTCTCGATCCGGGCGTGAGCGCGGCGGATCCCCCCCGGGGAATCCCCGGGGCGGCCTCGACGCGGACGGTGACCTCGTCCCACGTCACGAGCCCGAATCCCCGTCCGGCGCGGTGGCGCGCTCGCTCACGGTCACCTCCACGCGGTGCCAGCGATTGGGGCCGGACGCCGCCGGCTGGACAATCCCGCTGGTGTCGGTCGCCCGGCTCAGCAGCCGGTACGTCCCGCGATCGGTCACCCGCCACGGGTAGACGAACGGCTGCCAGCTGTGACCGACCCGCTCCTCGAGGTGTGCCGGCGCCCAGGCCTTCCCGTCGTCCGTGCTCACCTCGACGCCCGCGACTCCGGCGGCCGCCCACGCCCAGCCGCCCACGAGCCACATGCCCGGCCCGAGGACGGCCCGGCTCGACGGCCGGACGATGAGCGATTTGATCCGGAGTTCCCAGACCGGCTCCGTCACGACACGATGGCCGACTTCCACCCTGCGGTTGTAGAGCTTCGTGGTGAACAAACTCTCGGGCCGCTTCTCTGCGAGCACGATCCGCTTGAGCCACTTGACCGAGTTGGTGCCATAGAAGCCGGACACCAGCGCTCGCAGGGGGAACCCGTGCTCGGCGGAGAGCGGGACGCCGTTCATCTCGTAAGCGAGGATGGTGCCGTCGTCCATCGCCGTCGCCAGCGGAACGTCCTTCACATAGCACTCGCTGTACACGTCCGCGAACGACCCGTAGTCCTCCCCCTCCAGCCACACGTACTTCGCCTGGGGCCTCACCCCGGCCTCGGTGAGCAGCGTGCGCAGGACGACGCCCTTCCAGGTCACGTTGGCGATCCGGTTGACCGGCTCGTCGGGCCGCAGCGGGTTCCCGGCACATTCCAGGAGCGCCGTCACCGTCCGGGACGGCAAGCCCAGCACGTCCTCGTAGCTCAGGACCAGGGGCCGGTCGACCAGGCCTCCGATCGCGAGCCGCCACCGGCCGGCCTCGACTCGGGCAATGCCCATGTGGGCGACCACGAACACGTGCTCGTTCGGCGTCGTCCACGACTGGAGATTCGAGAACGGCACCGGCACCTTCACGACCCTGCCGACCGGATCCATCGCGACGCGATCGTCCGACATGATGACCTCCGCTTCGCCTGTGACGGTGCCGCCTCCCGGCGACGCCGACGCCCACCGCTCCGGCCTCACCCCGACGACCGGAGGTACGCCCGGCGGACGAGCTCACTGTCGGCCAGGCTGGCCGCCGATCCCTCGGCGACGATCCGTCCGCCTTCCAGCACGTACGCTCGTTGGGCGATCCCCAGGGCCAGCCGGACGTTTTGCTCGACGAGCAAGACCCCCAGGCCCTGCTCCTTCAGTCGGGCGATCACCTCGAACACCTGACGGACCGGCCGCGGTGCCAGGCCCAGCGAGGGTTCGTCCAGGAGGACGACCTTCGGGGATGCCATCAGGGCCCGGAGGATCGCGACGACCTGCTGCTCGCCGCCCGAGAGCGTGGCGGCGAGCTGGCGTGACCGCTCCTGGATCACCGGGAACTTCCGGATGATCTCCTCGACCAGCCCGGGCTCGCTCGGGCGGCCGGCCACGCTATAGGCGCCGAGCTCGACGTTCTCCTGAACCGACAGCCGGGGGAACAACCGTCGCCCCTCCGGCACCAGCACGAGGCCACGCCGGGCGATCCGGTGCGGCGGCCAGTCGTGGATCACCGCGCCGTCGAAGAGCACCCGGCCCGCCTGCGGCCGGATGAGACCCGTGATCGTCTTGAGGGTCGTCGTCTTTCCCGCCCCGTTGGCGCCGAGCAGGGCGACGATCTCGCCCCGATCGACGCGGACCGAGAGGTCGTTGATGACCGGCTGCCCATGATAGCCGGCGGTCAGGCCCTCCAGCCGCAGCAGCGTCTGGCTCATCCCAGGTATGCGCTGACGACCCGCTCGTTCGTGACCATCGCACTCGGGCTGCCGGAGAAGATGATCTTGCCGAAGTCGAGCACGAAGACGCGCGCGCAGCATTCGTGAATGACGTCCAGCGCATGCTCGACCAGCAGGATCGCGACCCCTTCGGCCGCCAGGGGCCGTACCACCTCGCCGAAGCCGGCGCGCTCCCGATCGTTCATCCCCGCGGTGGGCTCGTCGAGCACGATGAGCTCCGGCTCCCCGGCCAGGGCCCGCCCGATCTCCAGCAACCGCTTCTGGCCATACGACAGCACCCTGGCCGGCAGTGGGGCCAGGTCGCTCAACCCCACCCGCTGCAGGATGGCGCCCGTCCTCGCATCGGTCCCGATCGGGCCCCGGTTGACGCCCAGGATGTTGCGCCGGGACAGCGGGTCCCGGCTGGCCCGGCTGGCCAGGGCCACATTCTCCCGGACTGACAGCGATGGCCAGACACGGCTCCGCTGGAACGTGCGGGCCAGGCCTCGGCGGACGACCTGATGCGGGGGGAGCCCCGTGATGTCCTGGCCGTCGAAGAGCACCCGGCCGCTGTGGGGGGCATAGTTGCCGGAGATCACGCCGAGGAGCGTCGACTTGCCGGCGCCGTTCGGCCCGACGAGTCCCACGATCTCGCCGGCCTCCACGTCGAGGCTGACCCGATCCAGCGCGCGCAGCCCCCCGAACGTCTTGGTGACGTCCTGACAGACGAGCACCTTATGACTCGCTCGTGAACGGCGTCCGGGCCGCCGCGCCCTGGGCCGCGGCGTCGGCCCGGCCGGGGGCGACGCGGGCCGCCCGCCGCCCCACCTGCTGGAGCGTACCGACGATCCCGGCCGGACAGAAGATCACGATGCCGACCACCAGGGCCCCGTACAGCGGCATCCGGTAGATCGCGAAATCCCGGAGCATCTCGGGAAGGGCGGTCACGATCAAGGCACCCACGACGGGTCCCCAGAACGTTCCCCGGCCGCCAATGATAACCATCAGCACGGCCTCGATGGAGACGTAGACCTCGAACGACGAGGGTTCGATCACCCGCATATAATGGGCGAACAGGACGCCCGAGACCCCGGCGAACGCCGCACTGAGCCCGAGCGCGATCAGCTTGAGGGCCCGGACGTTCATCCCCGCCGCCGCGGCCGCTATCTCGTCGTCGCGAAGCGCGATGAAGCTGCGACCGAGCGTCGACGTCTCGATCCGGCGGCTGCAGAGGAGCACCACGATCATCGTCGACGCCGCCAGCCAGTAAAACGACCGCCGGTCGTCGGTTCCGAAGACCGAGGCCGGCACGGCGGGGGCCGGAATGTTCGTCAGCCCCATCGGCCCGTTCGTCAGCTCGACCCAGTTGAGAAGGACCTGGTGGAAGATCACGCTGAAGCTCAGCGTCACCAGGATCAGATAGTGCCCCGTCACCTGGATGCTCGGGATCCCAACCACCAGGCTGATGGCGATCGCCGCGACGACCGACAGCAAGAGTGCGGCGCTGAACGGCAGCCCCAGCTTCAGGGTCAGGAGCGAGCTGCTGTAGGCGCCGACGCCCATGAACGCGCCCTGGGCGAGCGACAGTTGTCCCGAGTAGCCGAAGACCAGATCGAAGCCCTTCGCGAACACCACCGCGATGATCGTGAGGATGGCCGTGTGAATGACCTGCTCGGTCGCCCACACCGGGACCCCGAGTAGCATCGCGCCGAGCAGGATCCACGCTCCCCACGCCAGAGCTCGTCGACCGGGTGTCAGGCGGCTCAGACATTTTCCTCGAGTCGCTCGGCGATGAGCCCGGTCGGCCGGAGCATCAGGACCGCCAGAACGAACACGAACGTCACCACGTCCTGGTAGCTCGTCGTGAGGTAGCCGGCCGTGAGCGCTTCCGCGAGGCCCACCACGACGCCCGCGATCACCGTCCCCAGCACGCTGCCGATACCCCCGACGATCACCACCGCAAACCCCTTCAGCGTCGCTGCCCCGCCCATGAGCGGGCTCACCATCACGAGGGGGCCCATCATCGCTCCCGCGACACCGGCCAGCAACGCCCCGATCACGAACGTCCCCATCACGAGGAGTGGCGTGTTGATGCCCATCAGCCCGGCGACCTCCCGGTCCTGGGTCGCCGCCCGGACCGCGGTGCCGATCCGGGTATGGCGCAGCGCCAGCGAGAGCAGCGCGACGAGGAGCGCTGTGATCCCCACGATGAGCAGTCGCTGCGCCGAAAGCCGTATCGAGCCCACGGTGACCATCGCCGATCCGAGCCCCGTCGACAGCAGGGCCGGATCGGCGCCGAACACGACCAGTCCCAGGTTGCTCATCAGCACGGAGATCCCGATGGTGCTGATCAGCGGGCTCAAGGGCGGATGGGTGGCCAGCGGGCGGATCCCGATCCGCTCGACCAGGAACCCGCACAGGCCGGCGGCGAGGGCGCCACCGGCGGCGCTGAGCCCGTAGGACAGCCCCCCCTGGGTGTAGAGGACGTAGGTGACGATCCCCCCGATCATCACCAGCTCGCCATGAGCGAAGTTGATGATGTTCAGGACGCCATACACCAGCGTCAGGCCCAGGGCGATCAGCACATAGATGCTCCCGGTCGAGAGACCGTTGACGACCAGCACCACGAAGGACTCGACGCCCACCGCCGCGTTACCTGAGAAGCTCCCGCGTGCCGTTCTTCCAGCGGACGACGAAGCCGGCCTTCGTCACCTGCCCCTTCCCATCGAAGGTCGTCGGACCCGCGAGCGCCGGGAGGTTCGCCGTCTGGGCCAGGGCGCTGCGCAGGCTCTCGCGGTCGCGGCCGCCGCGCTTCACCGCGTCGACGATCGCGCCGACGCCGTCAGCCGCCAGGGCCGCGAACGTCTCCGGCTCCCGGTTGTACTTCTTCTTGAATGCCTCCCGGAAGCGCGCCGACATGGGATTCTCCGTGGTCACCTCGAAGAAGCTGATGGCGATCAGGTCGTCGATCAGCGGGCCGGCCTTGCCCAGGAAGTCGGTGGTGCCGATGGTCTGCATCCCCACCCAGCGGGGCTTGAAGCCGACCTCGGACACGTTGCGCAGCACCAGCTGCGCCTGTGGAGCCAGAAGCGCGACGAACACCGCATCGGTCGAAGCCGCCTTCAGCTTCGTCGCCAGCGGGACAAAGTTAACTTCCGTTCGCGGAACCCCATCGAAGGCGACGACCTTGATGCCGGTGGCCTCTGCGCGCTCACGAAATTTCGACGCCGCGTCCCGGCCCCAGTCGGTCTGCTCGAACACGAATCCGATCCGCTGCGGCTTCTCTTTCATCGTCTGGGTAAACAGCGCATTCACGACCTGCGTGTTGTTCGGCGTGGTCCGGAAGACGTACCGGTACCCCTGCTCGGTGATCTTGTCCGCGCTCGACGTATGGACCACGATCGGAGTCTTCGCCCGCTCGGAAATCGAGGTCGCGGCGACGCTGGCGCTGCTGCAGAGGGCGCCCAGCAGCACGTGGACGCCGTCCCGGATCAACTTCTCGGTGGCGGCGGCCGCCTGCTTCGGCTCGCAGGCGCCGTCCTCGATCTTCAGCACCAGCCGAAAGTCCTTGGCCTCCGCATTGGCCTGCTCGACGGCCAGCGTCGCCCCCTGGACCGAGAACTGGCCGATTTGTGCCCCCGGTCCCGTCACCGGAGCCGGATAACCGATCGTGATCACCCTGGGCTGAGCCCCGACGCTGAAGAACGACGCCCCGATCAGTACGGCGCTGGCCATCGCGACAAGAACCCATCGTCCCATCGGACACCTCCATCCTCCGTCGTCGATTGACACCCTGGATCCAACCGGGAATCGTCGCGCTTCGCTCGGGCGTTTACTTGCGCGCTCCTCCCCTCTACGCCGTCGTAGGCCTCCGTCCAGTGGCGCCACGCTACCCGCGCGCGACCAGCCCCAGGTCCGCCAGGAGACCCCGTAAGACCCGCCGGTCCGCCTCTCCGAGGGAGCGCAGGGGCAGGCGCGGCGGGCCCAGCGGCTTGCCCATGATCTCCGCCGCCGCCTTGACGGCGCGCGTCAGGCTCTTCTCCGCGTAGAAGTCACAGAGCGGGAGGATCTGCATGAAGACCTCGCGGGCCTTATCGACGTCCCGCCGGCGGACCGCCAGCTCGAAGATCTCGACGCAGAGCTGGGGAATGGTGTTGGCGATCCCGGTCGTCCAGCCCGACGCGCCCACGGCGAACGCCGCCAGGCCCAGCGACTGGTGGCCGATAGACACCTTCATGCGGCCGCCCGTGAGGGCCAGAATGTCCTGCACCCGGCGGATATCCCCGGAGCTCTCCTTCACGCCCGTGAAGTGGTTGAACTCCCTGGCCAGCCGCGCGATGAAGCGCGGGGCCATGTCGACCTTCGTGGTGCCGGGGTTGTTGTAGACCATCACCGGGATCGAGACCGCCTGCGCGATGGCCCGGTAGTGCTCGAAGAGCTCCTCCTCGTTCGGCAGCCAGTAGGACTGGGGATTGACGATGATGGCGTCGGCGCCCGCCCCCTCGGCGTGCCGGCTCAGGGCGACCGCCGTGCGCGTCGCGATGGCCGCGGTCCCGATGACGACCGGCACCCGTCCCTTGACGGCATCGATGGTGACCTCGGCCACCCGGCGCCGTTCATCCTCCGACAGGAGCGCGAACTCCCCGGTGCTCCCGAGCGCCGTGATGCCGTGGATGCCGCCCTCCCGGACAAGGTCGTCGATGTGCGAGCGCAGGCGGGACTCGTCCAGGTCCTGCGTCTCGGGTCGCAGGGGCGTGGCCAGAAAGGGGTACACACCATCGAACAGCTCCAGCTTGGCGGTCACGATCGTCTCCTCAGCCTCACGAGGCGCCCAGCGACGAGACGACGACCAGCGCCTGCGCCGCCCGCCGCCCCATGCTCCGGCTGTGATGCCCGATCGAGGCGTCGAAGTAGATACAATCGCCGGGACGGAGCACGATGGTCTCGTTCCCCAAGCGCAGCTCCAGGCGTCCGCTCAGGACGTAGATCATCTCGTCACCGTCGTGATCGAACAGCGTCCGGGGAGCCGACCGCGGCGGTACCATGACGAAGGGCTCCATCTTCTTCGTCTTCTTCCGGAACGCGATCGATTCGTAGTTGTAGCCATGCAGGCTGCCTTCCCGCGCGAACCGCTTGCGCTCGCGGCGCCGCACCAACGAGTAGGGCACATCGATCCGCGCCGACCCCTCGAACAGGGTCCCGACCGCCACCCCGAGCGCCTGCGCTACCTTCAGCAGCGTGGAGATCGACGGAATCTTGGCCCCGCGCTCGATCTGGGACAGGAAGCCCTTGGTGAGCCCCGTCTTCGAGGCGAGCGCCGCCAGCGACAGCTGGCGTTCCAGGCGCAACGCCCGGAGCCGGTCCGAGAGCTGCTGTTCTTCCGAGGGGTGTTTTCTAATGGGCGACATTATTATCCCCGTGGTAAACACTGTCAACCGGCGCCGCCCCGGCTCTGCCTCGGCGAGGGTGTCGTTCTCCGACGCGGGCCGCCATCCCCGCCCCCTGCGGCCCCGCGGTTAGTCCAGACACCCGGGCTCGTTCCGCAGGACCCGGCGGGCGAAGTAGTGGAAGGTCGCGCCGACGGGCCGCGACTTGAGCCGGTAATCGTGGGCCTCACGGGCGAGCTCCGGCCTGACCGGCCGGATCGGCGCCACCGCGCGGGCCATCAGCTGCAGGCGCGCCGCCCGCTCGAAGAAGACAGCCATGACCGCGGCCTCCTCCACGGTGGAGCAGGCCACCAGCTGCCCATGGTGGGCGAGCAGGACCGCGCGCTTGTCGCCGAGCGCTCTGGAGATGATCTCGCCTTCCTCGTCGCCGATGGGCACGCCGGGCCACTCCGGCAGGAAGGCGCAGTCCTCGTAGAACATGCTCGTGTCCATGTGGGAGACGATCAGCTCCTCGCCCAGCATGGACAGGGCCGAGACGTGGGGCGGGTGGGTGTGGATGATGCAGTTCACGTCGGGCCGCGCGCGGTAGATCCAGAGGTGGAAGCGGTTCGAGGGGTTGGGCATCCCCTCCCCTTCCACCCGTCGCAGGTCGTCATCGACGCGGAGGAGACTGGAGGCGGTGGCCTCGTCGAACCCGAGGCCGAATCGCAGCGCCCAGAAGGTCCCCAGCTCGGCCCGGGCAGTGATCTGGCCCGCCAGCGCCGACTCGTGCCCCTCACCGGCCAGTATCCGGCAGGTCAGGGCGATCTTCTGCTTCACGGTCCATTCCGGCACCACCAGGTGCTGCTCCATCTCCGCGATCGCGCGCCCGTCGAACGGCTCCTTGGCCGGTTTCATGATGTCGTTCCCATCTCCTCGGGGGTCGAGGGTTCGACGAACCGCCCGTAGAGCTCCGGGCGCCGGTTACGCACCAAGTCGGTCCCCGGCCGGATCTGCTTGTCTCGAGCCCACACGAGGTTGAGGTACCCGAACGTGTAGTCGGTCTGGCCGCAGCTCGACTGGGACATCACGGCGGCGTTGGGCAGCACGATCCGGCTGGCGCCGGGCAGGGCGGCATCGACCCGGTTGCCGGCCACGATGAAGACCTTGTTCTCAAGCGCACGCTCGCGGAGGAATAGCCGCTCCTCGCGGGGGGCCCGCCACGCCGACGGCGCCGCGATGAGGTCGGCGCCGAGGCAGGTGAGGATCCGGGCGACCTCGAAGAAGCACACCTCGTGGCCGACCATGACCCCCACGTTGCCGAAGGGCAGCTCCACGACGAGATAGTCCGTGCCCGGAGTCGCCCATCGCCGCTCGGCCTCGGTCAGGTGCACCTTGCGGTACCGCCCGATCACGTCCCCCTCGGGCCCGACGACGAAGGTGGTGTGGTAGAGCCGGCCGGCCTCGCGCTCGACCAGGTCCAGGA
>JACQRS010000237.1 GCA_016206385.1 Candidatus Rokuibacteriota bacterium
GAAGTATCCGAGCAGGACGACATCAACGGCGAGTTCGAGCTGCACACGTAGCGCTCACCCAAAGGAGACTCGACCCCATGGCCCAAGAACAGAAGCCCCTCGTCGTCGTCGGCGGGCCGATCCATCCGGCCGGAATCGAGCTGCTGGAGAACGAAGCCCACGTGGTGATCGCCCGGGACCTGACCGAGGAGGGCGTGATCCACGAGGCCCAGGAGGCCGAGGCGATCCTGTTCAGGATCAAGCCGCCCTGCACCGAGCGGCTCATGGCCTCCTGCCCCAAGCTCAAGGTGGTGGGGCGCTACGGGGTGGGCCTGGACACGGTGGACCTGGCCGCGGCCACCCGGCTGGGGATCGCGGTGGTCCACGCGCCGGGCGCCAACGCCGACTCCGTGGCCGAGCACGCCGTGATGCTGATGCTCTCCTGCGTGAAAAAAACCATCGCCATCGACCGTGCGACGCGGCGGGGCGAGTGGCGCGGCGCTCAGTTCCGCGGCATCACCGAGCTCAAGGGCGCGACGCTCGGGATTATCGGCGTCGGAAACGTCGGCAGGCGCGTGGCCCACATCGCCCGGGGGTTCGGGATGACCGTGCTCGGGTACGACCCCTACGTGCCCCCCGACGAGCTGGAGCGGAGGGAGGTGGAGCCGGTGCGAGAGCTCGCCGATCTCCTGGCCCGGGCCGACATCGTGACCTGCCACACCCCGCTGACCCCGGAGACCGGCCACCTGATTAACGAGCGAACCCTCGCCCGGATGAAGGACGGGGCGATCTTCGTCAACACCTCCCGCGGCCCGGTGCAGGACGAGCGCGCCCTGTTCGAGGCGTTGACTAGGGGGAAGCTCCGCGCCGCCGGGCTCGATGTCTGGGAGGAGGAGCCGACCCACGTGGACAACCCGCTGCTCAACCTCGAAACCGTGGTCTGCACCTCCCACATGGCCGGGCTCAGCGAGACCGCCAACCGCAACATCGCGGCGGGGGTCGCGTCGGAAATCCTGCGGGTCCTGCGCGGCGAGAAGCCGAAGGTCCTCGGCAACCCGGACCTCTGGCCCCGCCTCGCTCATCTCCGCTAGGCCGCCGCGTCTCGTCACAACCTTCTTTCCGGCCTCGCACTTTTTATACTTCGGCGTCACGCTTCTCTTGGCACGTGTCCGAGCTGCCCGCCGATTGACCCGACGCTAGGGGGCGTCTATACTGGAAAAAGTCGCGGAGATACGCACATGCCGATCGACGCGCGCCATCCCAAGGAGATTCGTGAGGAGATCCGCCGGGGCAAATATACCGGGGTCACCGCAGGCCTGGCGCCGGGCTATGTCCAGGCGAACCTCGCCGTCCTGCCCCAGGAGCACGCCTACGACTTCCTCCTCTTCTGCCAGCGAAACCCGCGCCCGTGCCCGCTGATCGAGGTGACCGACGTGGGCTCGCCCGAGCCGACGGGTGTGGCGCCGGGGGCGGATCTCAGGACGGACGTGCCCAAGTACCGGATCTATCGCGACGGGGAGCTGGTCGAGGAGGTGACGGACATCACCCCGTACTGGCGGGACGACCTGATCGCCTTTCTCCTGGGCTGCTCCTTCACCTTCGAGTGGGCCCTCATGGACGCCGGCGTGCCGATGCGCCACATCGACGCCGGGCGGAACGTGGCCATGTGGCGCACCTCCCGGGCCTGCCGGCCCGCCGGACGCTTCCGCGGCCCGATGGTGGTCTCCATGCGACCGGTCCCCGCCGAGCTGGTTCCCAAGGCGGTGACGGTGACCGCGCGCTTCCCCATGGCGCACGGCGCTCCGGTTCACATCGGCGACCCCGCGGCGATCGGGATCCGAGACCTGGACCGTCCGGAGTGGGGCGATCCCGGCATCTTCCAGGCGGGAGACGTTCCGGTCTTCTGGGCGTGCGGGGTGACGCCTCAGGCCGTGGCCCTGGCCAGCAAGCCGCCGCTGGTGATCACCCACAGCCCGGGGCACATGTTCATCACCGACCTGCCGAACCACGCGCTCTCCGTCATCTAGGGAGACGGGCGCGCGCTGATGTATCCCGAGCCGAAGTTCCTCCCGGCGGGAGACCTGGCGGTGTCGGTGGAGTTTGCCGACGCGATCAGCCCTGAGGTGAACACCCGCGTGCGGGCCCTCGAGTACCTGATCCAGCAGAAGGCCATCCCCGGTGTCGTCGAAACCGTCCCGACCTTCCGCGCGCTCCTGGTCTATTACGACCCCCTGCTCATCGGCTGGGACGAGCTGGTGGCGACTCTTCGCTCGCTGATTCCCCAGGCCCAGCCCGAGGCTCTGCCTCCGAGCCGGCTGGTGGAGGTCCCGTGCTGCTACGATGACGATGAGCTGGGCTTCGAGCTGCGTGCCGTCGGCGAGAAGCTGGGTCTCCCTCCCCACGAGGTGGTCCGCCTCCACTCGGGTGCCGAGTTCCTGGTCTACTTCATCGGCTTCACCCCAGGGCTGCCGTACATGGTGGGGATGCCGGACCGGCTCACCATCCCGCGCCTGGAAAAGCCCCGGACGAAGACTCCCGCGGGGAGCGTCGGGATCGGCGGGAGCCAGTGCTGCATCTACCCGGTCGAGAGCCCCGGAGGCTTCTGGGTGCTCGGCCGCACGCCGCTCTCGCTCTATGACCCCAAGCGCCCGGACCCGATCCTCCTCCGTCCCGGAGACCGGGTGCGCTTTAGACCCATTGACCGGAGCGAGTTCGAGCGGATTGCCGGCGAGGTGGCGGGCGGACGCTTTCTCGCCAGGGTGGAGACGTGAGCGCGCTCGCGGTCCTCGATCCCGGGCTCCTCACCACGATCCAGGACCTGGGCCGGCCCGGCTACCTGCGCTACGGCGTCCCGCCATCGGGACCGGCGGACCGGGAGGCCTTCGTCCTGGCCAATCGCCTGGTGGGGAACCCCGACACCGCGGCGGGGCTGGAGTGTACCCTGGTCGGCCCCACGCTCGAGGTGCGCACGGCGTGCCTGATCGCAGCCACCGGCGCCGAGATGCCGGTGACGGTCAACGGCAGTGAGGTTCCGCGCTGGACCCCGGTGCGGCTCAAGGCCGGTGACACGTTGAGGCTCGGCACTGCCCCGCGCGGGGTGCGCGCCTACCTGGCCGTGTTCGGCGGAATCCAGGTCCCGCCGGTTCTGGGATCGCGGGCGACATACCTCCGCGGACAGCTCGGAGGGCTGGAGGGACGCCAGCTCAGGAAGGGGGACCTCCTGCCTCTCGGCCAGCCCGCCCGGTCGCTGGACGGCGGCGAGCGGCATCGGGTGAGGGCGGAGTGTATCCCGTCCTACGCGGGGGAGCCCCAGGTGCGTGTCGTCCTCGGGCCGCAGGCCGACCGCTTCACCCCCGAAGGCGTTCGAGCCTTCCTCGACGGTCCCTACCAGATGCTGCCCCAGTCGGATCGGATGGGGGCCCGCCTCATGGGCCCGCGCATCACGCACACGCGCGGCCACGACATCATCTCCGACGGGATCCCGCTCGGCGGCATCCAGGTGGTCGGCGACGGCCAGCCCATCGTGCTCCTCGTGGATCGGCAATCCACGGGCGGCTACACCAAGATCGCGACGGTCTGCTCCTTCGACATCGGGCGTGTGGGACAGGTGAGGCCGGGCCAGCGGCTCCGGTTTCGACGCATCTCCGTAAACGAGGCTCACGCCGTCCTCCGGATCGAGCGGGCCCGGCTCGAGACCGCGGTGGTGTGATGCGGGCAAAGAAGGAGTGAAAACCATGGCCAACAAGGTGATTGACCTCAACTGCGACATGGGCGAGAGCTACGGGCGGTGGACCCTGGGAGCCGACGAGGCCATCATGCCCTTCATCAC
>JACQRS010000265.1 GCA_016206385.1 Candidatus Rokuibacteriota bacterium
CCCCATCCGTATTTCGCCGGGTACTCCCGATCCGTGTACTGGGCGTCGTGGATGAGCAGGTCGGCGCCGGCGACGAAGTCGAGGTGCCGTTGGTCGCCGGGGTGCTCGAAGCGGCTGGGCGCGGTCGGCCGGGAGGGCGTCCACCAGAACGGTTCGTGGTCCGTGGCGTAGACCACGCTGAGCGGGCCCGCCTCCAGTCGATAGGCGATGGTCGGCGCGGTGTGGTTCAGAAATTGCGTCCTCACCCGGTAGCGCCCGAGGCTGAACCGCTCCTCGCTTACCTCGACGAACTCGATGTCGGCGTGGAGATTCTCGAGCTGAACCGGGAAGTAGGTGTGTTGCATCTGACCCGAGAGGGAACCTTCCAGGGTCCGATCCAGGCCCCGGGTGCCATAGACCGTGAGGCGGGCACCCGGGACATAGGCCGGCCCGAAGAAGGGGAAGCCCTGGATGTGATCCCAGTGGGTGTGGGTGATCAAGACGTGAATGGGGGGCAGGCCGGCACCCCGATTGAGGATGTCGAGGCCGAGCGGGCGGGCCCCGGTGCCGCAATCCATAATGATGACCTGCCCGTCGTCGGCACGCACCTCAACGCAGTTCGTGTTGCCGCCGAAAAACGCTGTCCGCCGGCCCGGCGCCGGCACCGATCCCCGGGTTCCCCAGAACCGTATCAGCATCGGAGGTTGGCCTCGCGTGAGGCGCGGCGGTGTGCCGCCGCCACCATTCTGGCGATATTAGTCTACCGGCCCGCGCGGGTCAACCTGAGCGTGGGCGGCGCGCGTGCGGGCGCCCGCGCGGCACGGTGGCCGCGCCGCATCTCCTTGCGCCAACGCTTGCTAACTCAGCGGCAGATGTGATAAAAACGAATTTGTGATCTCGAGCCGGTGAGCTGCGTGATGGCGGAGGGCCCACGATGATTTTCCAGCAGTTCCTCAACGAGGATGCGGGGTGCCTTTCCTATCTGATCGGCTGCGGCCAGGCCGGGGAAGCCGTCGTCGTGGACCCGGGACGCGACCGCGTGGACGACTACGTTCGCCTGGCTCGAAAGAAAGGGCTCCGCATCACGCAGATCATCGAGACCCACACCCACGCCGATCACATTTCGGGCAACCGCGACCTGGCCAGCCTGACCCGCGCCCCCATCATCCTCCACCACGCCAGCAAGGCCGTCTTCGACCACCTGTCGATCCGCGACGGGGACGAGATCGACATCGGCAACGTGCGCCTGAAGGTGCTCCACACCCCGGGCCACACGCCGGACAGCATCTGTCTCCTCGTCATCGACCGCTCCCGCGGCATCGATCCCTGGTTTGTGCTCACCGGCGACACGCTGTTCGTCGGCGACGTGGGCCGGCCCGACCTCGGCGGGGCGCAGGCGGCGGAGAACCTCTACGAGAGCCTGTGCCGCGCCCTGCTTCCCCTCGACGACAGCGTGGAGGTGGATCCCGCCCACGGCTCGGGCTCCCTGTGCGGGCGGGCCATGTCGGCCAAGTCGGGCTCCACGATCGGGTTCGAGCGCCGCTTTAACCCGGCGCTCCAGGCCAGGGGCAAGGCGGAGTTCGTCGAGCTTCTCATGTCGAGCCTGCCGGCCAAGCCGCCCTCCTTCGAGACCATCGTGGGGAAGAACCAGGGGCTCATCCCGCTCCAGGCCGCCAAGCCGCGGCCGTACACCGCGCGGGAGGCCTGGGAGGCAGTCACGCGCGGCGCCTGCGTCGTGGATATCCGTGATCCGGCCACGTTCGGTGAGGGCCACATTCCGGGCGCGCTCAACGTGTGGATCGAGAGCCCCCAGTTTGCCGATCGCGTGGGCTGGTTCGTCCCGAGCGGGGCGCCCGTGCTCCTGGTGGCGCCGGGTCCCTCGGACCTGGAGCGGGCGGTTCAGGGGCTGACCCGCGTGGGCGTGGACCAGGTGGTCGGATTCCTCCAGTGGGGGATGATCGAGTGGCGGAGCGAGGGCCTGCCCGTGGAGACGGTGCCCCAGGTCACGGTGTACGACCTCGCCGGGTGGCTGGAGGAGCGCCCGGACCTGCTGGTGATCGACGTGCGTGAGCCGTTCGAGTGGTTGGACGGGCACATCGAGCGGGCCCTCCACCTGCCCATGCTGGAGGCCGTGCGGCGGAAGAGCGAGGTCCCCGCCGATCGCCCCAAAGCGGTCCTCTGCGCGGGCGGGCTCCGATCGAGCCTGGTCATCAGCGCCCTCAAGCGGGAGGGAATTCAGGGCTGGTACAACGTCACCGGCGGCATGACCGCGTGGCTCAAGGCTGGGTACGCCGTCACGAAACCCTGAGCGCGTTTCCGTGAGCGACGACAGCTTCGACTACCCGACCATGGCGCGCGCCCTGATCCTGGGCGACAAGGACACCGTGGCCAGGAAGACCCAGGAAGGCCTGGACCTCCGGATGAACCCCAAGGATCTCATCTTCAAAGGGCTCATTCCCGGCATGGACGTGGTGGGCGAGAAGTTCCGCAGGAACGAGTACTACGTGCCTCAGGTGCTGCTCTCGGCCAGGGCGATGTACGGGGGGCTCGATCTCCTGAAGCCGCTGATCACGGCCTCCAAGACCGCCGAGTACTTCGGCACCGTGGTCATCGGGACCGC
>JACQRS010000244.1 GCA_016206385.1 Candidatus Rokuibacteriota bacterium
GTCGAAGACCCGGATGTCGCTGGCATCGCCCATCCCCCAATAGACCCGCTCCGAGTGCGTCGGCATCAATTTACGGTGCCGTCCCAGGAGTTGGCCGTCGCGGCTGATGAAGAGCAACGTGTTGTAGAGGGTGAGACTGCCCGGCCGGTCGTCCAGCTCGTTACAGCCGATGACGCAGTTGACCCGGGCCCGGCGGGCGGCGGCTCCAAGTTCCTCCGTCTCCTCCCCGGGGATGCGGAGGGCGCTCCGCTGCATCCGGACGATGAGCTCGGCCGAGCGACGGACCGAAACGGACCCCCGCCAGTAGGGGTAAGCGCTGAAGTAGGTCTCGGGAAAGACGAGGAGGTCCAGGCCCAGCCTTCCGCCCTCCTCGATGACCTGGATTGTCTTCTTGAGGGTTCCACCCTTGTCGAAGAACCTCGGGGCGATCTGGGCTGCGCCTACACGAAGCGTCGTCGCCATGGTTGCACCTCCCTTCAACTTCACTTCCGAGCGGAAGAGCTACCGCTCAAGGTCTCTCACTCGCGGCATCACCTCCCTGGCGAAGAGCTCCATGCACTTGACGACCTGCTCCTGGCTCTGGCCCATCTTGAACAGGAACACCAGGTCCGTGGGACGGAGCGCCTGCCACAGCCGCTCGATCTTGCGAAAGCAGGTCTCCGGGTCGCCGAAGAAGGAGTCGTTCTTATAGAACCGCTCGAAGTCGAAGGGCGCCTCAGTCCCGATTGGGTGATAGATGGTGCCGCCCCCGGGGGTCGGGCCGGCGGTGTACCACATGGCTGAATGGCGGAACCACTGGATCCCCGGCTCGGTCACCCGACGAATCTCCTCGTAGGTGGCGCTGGCCACGTAGGTAGGGACATGGATGTAGACGCCGATGTCGTCGATGCCGCGGCCGTGGCCCTGGAGAAGCTCCGCCAGGCGCTGTCGGCGCTCCAGGATGGTCGCGACAGTCGCCAGGGTCGATGCGCTCATCCAGTTGTAGCCGTGGCGGGCGATATACTCCAGCGTTTCGGAGCTCTGGCCCGGCCACCAGATGGGCGGATGGGGCTTCTGCTTGGGGACAGGGCGTATAGCCACCTCGTTGAGCGTGTAGTACTTCCCTTTGAACGTGACGGGTTCCCCCGTCCAGAGGCGGAGGATGATGTCGAAACATTCCCTGCCCATCTCGCGGCTGACGTCGGGGGAGATGTTGAAGCCCTTGAATTCGTCCAGGCGGTAGCCAGTGCCGACGCCAAACTCCAGACGGCCGCCGCTGAGGATGTCAACCATGGCGGCGTCTTCCGCTAAGCGAATGGGGTTCCAGAAGGGGAGGACGAAGACGGTGGCGCCGATGCGCACCCGTCTGGTTCGCACGGCCACTGCCGCCAGCCACGCCGTGAGGCCCGAGTTGAGGCCGTGGAGGGCGAAGTGGTGCTCGGTGAACCAGACGGCGTCGAAGCCCAGGGCCTCCGCCGCCTCCACCTCTTCGACCGCTTCCCGGAAGCACTGCTCCTGAGTCTTGCCTGGCAGCCACGGTATGCTCGTTGCGATCCCCAGTCGCATCGTATCCCTCCCTCTAAGAGGCGGGCCGGTCTTCACGCGGAGGCCGCGGGCGCGATCTCGAGGAGGCACTGGTGCTCAAACCCCTTGCGACTCGCGCCAACGTCCGCGTCCACAAGTCGTCCACTGTATCCGCACCCACGCCGAGACAGCGCGCCAGCTCCTTGAACATATCCTCGTCCTCCTCGAGGGCGAGGTCCAGCAATGTTGCGACGTGGTCGTCGCTGATGGACAGGGCCGCGCCATACCCGCTCTGCACAGCCGCGCGACAGCTCATCGCACGGCTCGCGTTCCGCGCGCATCAGATCTGCGCGTCACGCGGCTACCTCCACCCGGCGGGCGGCCGCCCCGTAATACTTGAAGACGAAGACCAGCTCGCTCCACTGGTGGAGGAGCGACGAGTAGAGGAAAACGCTGGTGACGATATGAAAGCCCTCGGGGTTGTCCGGCCAGGCCTGCCAGAGGCCGTAGCTCCAGAC
>JACQRS010000246.1 GCA_016206385.1 Candidatus Rokuibacteriota bacterium
GCGGTACTGCATGTCCTGCCATTCCTTCCAGCGCCTGACCATGTCGTTAGCCTGGTACGCGGGGTTGCGCCGCACCGACTTGAGGGTGGGCAGGAGATGGATCGGCACCGAGTGCAGGTACTTGATGTAGTTGTCCTCCTTGAAGAAGAACTTCAGGAACTCGGCTGCCTCGTTCGGGTGCTTCGCGTTCTTGAAGACCATCCACGGCTCGGCGTCGATCTGGGCCGCGGTGGCCTTCCCCGAGGGGCCGATCGGCTTCACCAGCACACCGAAGTGGTCGGCATTGGCCATCTCCCTGGCCGCGTACCGCTCGATGTAGCCGGCGCCGCGGCCGTAGCCCTGGTAGAGCATGGCCGCCTTGCCGGTGGCCAGGTTGGCGAAGGTGTCCAGGTAGCCGTGGCCCAGCCAGCCAGGCGGGAGGACGGTGTCGTTGAGCTTCTTGTAAAAGTCCAGCGCCTCCATGACCGGCTTCTCCGTGAAGGTGGGCCGCCCCGTCTGGAGATCGAATAGCCGGCCCCCGTTTGCCTTGACCAGCTCGCCCACCATAATGTTGATGAACAGGCCAACCCCGGGGAGCGACAGGCCGTACCGGGTCACCCGGCCGTCCTTGTCACGCTCCGTCATGGCCTGCGCCACCTTGATCAGGTCGTCCCAGGTCTCCGGCGGCTTCAGCCCCTTCTGCTTGAACACATCCTTCCGGTAGATCAAGAGCGACGTGGCCGCGGAGTGGGGAATGCCGTAGTATCTGCCGTCGAACCGGCAGGGGCCCCGGATGGCCTCCCAGATGTTCTCCCGGCCGACAGCTTCCGCCACATCTTCCAGCGGCCTGAGGAGCCCTTTGGCATAGAACGAAGCGCAGGTCACCGCCTGGCCGTGGCTCGCATCAGGCGGCGCTCCCGCGGCCAGGGCGGCGGTCAGCTTGGCCTCGAGGTCGCCCCAGGCCAGAGCCTCCTGCTTCACCGCGATGTCGGGGTGGAGCTTCTCGAAGTCGTTGATGATCTCCTGGAACGCCTGGACCGATTTGGGCTCGGTCTCCGTGTGCCAGATCCGCACGAGCTTCTTCTCCGCCGCCCAGGTCGGGAGCGCTAGCGAAACCGCCGTGAAGACGACCGGAATCAAGACCCATCCTCTCCGTCGCATGATCGCTCCTCCCTTGTTGCCCACGGGGTCCTCCCGGAGCCCCGCAGGAGATGCTTGGTCAGACATCCGAGGGGCCCGCATACCCCAGCCGCCGCGAGACTTCTACTGCCGCCGCCCGGACTTTGAGAGCCGCGCGGTGGAGCCTCTCCGCCGGCAGCCGCTGGCTGGGCCCCGAGATGCTGACCCCAGCCACCACGACCCCCCGCCGATCCCGGATCGGCGCGGCGACGCATCTGAGCCCTACGCTGCACTCTTCGTTGTCGATGGCGTACCCGTGCTTCGCCACCTGGCGCAGCACCTGGCGGAGCACCCTTCGCTCCGTGAGGGTATTGGGCGTCAGCCGGATGAGCCGGGAGGTTCTCAGCCATCGGTCCAGTTCTTCCCGATCCAGCCCCGCCAGAAGCACTTTCCCGAGGGCGGTGGCGTGGGCGAGCACGCCCCGGCCAAGTTCGAGGTGAATCCGGAGGAGCTGAGACCCTTCCACCTTGTGGATATTGACGACCCGATCTTTCTCCAACACGCCCAGGTTGACCGTCTCCCCTGTCTCAGCCGACAGCCGCTCCATGACCGGCGCGGCAAGGTCCTTCAGGCCATACCGCTCTGCAGCCGCACTCCCCACCACGAAGAGCTTGTAGGTGAGCCGATACCGTTCCGTCTGCAGGTTCTTCTCCACATACCCCTGCCCCGCAAGCGTAGCCAGCAGTCGATAGACGGAGCTCTTGCCCATGCCGAGCTTCTTGGCCAGCTCCGTGACGCCAATTTCCTGCACGGCAGCCAGCGTTTCCAGGATGGAAAGGGCGCGCTCCACCGCCGGCGATCTATAGCGACCGATAGGAGGCGCGTGGATTCTGCGATCGTGCATTGTGAACGTCGTTCAACATGGGACACCTGTTCGCAGCCGCCTGTCAAGGGTATTCTTTGGAGCACCGCGACAGCTTCACGGTGCTTTTCCGGGGGGGTGCGATTGCGCGACGCGAACGCGCCGGGGTATAGTGAACGCCGCATTTTCAGTCGGGAGATGGGCCGGTCTGCGCTGACCTCAACGACTACGAATCACCCCAGGGAGGCGTGCCATGCCGTACGCGAAGACCGACGACCGGGTGAAGATCTACTACGAGGCGCACGGCCGAGGGTTCCCGCTGGCGCTGGCCTACGGGATCGGGGGCAACACCACCATGTGGGAGCCCAATGTCCGGGCCCTCTCGGCCCGCTACCGCCTCATCCTCTGGGACCCGAGGGGCCACGGGCGTTCGGACAGCCCTGAGGACCCCACGCGTTACTCCTTCCGGCGCTGGGCCCTGGACCTGAGAGACCTCCTGGATCATCTCAGGATCAGAAAGGCGTACGTGGGCGGGCTCTCCATGGGCGGCGGGATCGCCATACGCTTCACCCTCCTCTACCCGAAGCGGGTGGCAGCGCTCATCGTCACCAACTCAGCGTCGGCTGCGGGGCTCCCGCTGTCCGTGGAGAACCTCGTGATGCGCGCCAGGAGCATCGAGATCACACTCACCAAGGGGATGGACGCCATGGCGGA
>JACQRS010000252.1 GCA_016206385.1 Candidatus Rokuibacteriota bacterium
AGCCAGTAGAGCGCGGCGTCGGGGTCCGAGTCCCTGAGCGACTTGTGGAGGGCCGAGATCAGGTTGTAGTGCTCCTCCCCCGCCTTGTCGTAGAGGAGGGCTTTCTTCTGGGCGGCTTCCAGGATGGCCGCCTCTGTGACCTGCCGCCGCCCCGGGCTTTCAGGGGTCAGCGTCACCGCCAGCTCCAGGATGTTGAGCGCCGCCCGGGCGTCGCCGTTAGCGAGCCGCGCGATGAGCTGGAGCGCGGGCTCTTCCACCTCGACATCCAGCCGGCCAAGCCCACGCTCGGCATCCTCCAGGGCCCGGCGGAGGATCACGAGGAGGTCAGCCTCGCCGAGCGCGTGCAGCACATAGACCCGGCAGCGGGAGAGGAGCGCCGAGATCACCTCGAAGGAGGGGTTCTCGGTGGTCGCCCCGACGAGCACGAGGGTGCCCTTCTCCACGTGGGGGAGAAAGGCGTCCTGCTGGGCCTTGTTGAAGCGGTGGATCTCGTCCACGAACAGGACCGTCCGCTTTCCGAACCGCGCCCGCTGGGTTTCGGCCTCGGCGATCACCTGGCGGATCTCCTTCACGCCTGACAGGACCGCGGAGAACGCGACGAAGTGGGCGCCGGCGAGCTGGGCAAAGAGCAGGGCGAGGGTTGTCTTGCCGGATCCCGGCGGGCCCCAGAGGATCATGGAGTGGAGGTTCCCCGACTCGAGCGCACGCCGGAGCACCCGGCCGGGGCCCACCAGGTGGGACTGCCCCACGACCTCGTCCAGCTGGCCGGGGCGCATCCGGTCGGCCAGCGGGGCCGGCGAAGCGGGTCGGTCCTCGCGGGCGAAGAGGTCCATGCTAGAGTGCGATGCGGTCCTGGACGAGGCTGCGCTGCTCGACGAGCCGGTGCATGGCCTCATTATAGGCCAGGCGCCGGGGGGACTTCGGCTCAACCGAGGAGGGTCGTGATCTCCCTGAGGTCTGAGATCGTGGCCCAGACCGGAATGCCGCGTCGCGCCAGGTCGTCGGCATCGGCCTGGTAGGCGATGAACCGCACCCCGCCTGCGCGGGCCGCCAGGCCGTCCACCCAGGAGTCGCCCACCAGAAAGATCTCCCCGAGGTCGGGCCAGTGGCCGGCGATGACGCGGAGGCCGTCCGGATCCGGTTTCAGATGGCGGACCTCATCCCGGGTGACGATCAGGTCCAGGTGCGGGAGCAGGGCGAAGCGCTCCAGTGCGTGGCGGGTCACCGCGCTGCCATTGTTCGTCCAGACTGCCGTCCTGAACCCCAGGCCTCGCGCCACCTGAAGGGCTTCGAGGGCGCCGGGCTCCAGCCTCGCTTCCTGAAGCGCCCGCTCCTCATGGTCGAGAGCGATCTCCCAGAACCCCGCCTCGAGGCCCGGGGCGCGCTCCCTCACGAGGCGCGCCAGCTCGGGAGCGGACCACGCCGACTCCCGCGCGGGGAGCTCGACACCCCGCTCCCGGAGGAAGGCCAGAAGGTCTCGCGCCATCGCGCGCAGATCCAGCGGTGAGCTGACCAGGGTGTGGTCCAGGTCGAAGACGAGGGCGCGGGGCGCGGCCACCGGTCAAGCCCGCAGTCGCCGTCGCTATGTCGCTGACGGGGCCAGCTCGACGGTGCGTGTGTCGACGATGGCCCAGCTCATGACTGCCGCAGCGGCACAGAGGAGCGCTCCCGCCAGGAAGAAGACGACATAGCTTCCCGCCCAGTCGTGGATGAGCCCGCCGGCGTACGAGCCCATGGCTGAGCCGACCTGGTGGCTCAGCGAGACGAGGCCGATCACGGTCCCTCCCGAGCGCTGCCCGAAGAGCGTGGTGGAGAGCGCTGTGGTGGGGGGCACCGTGGCGAAGTCCACAAGGCCGAAGGCGAGGGCGAAGACAAAGAGCGGCAGCGGCTCGCGCACGAAGAGCAGGAACACCAGCGTCAACGCGCGCCCCGCATAGACCCAGCCGAGCAGCCACTTGTGCCCCAAGCGGTCGGAGATGGCTCCCGCGAAGAGGGTTCCGAGGACGTTGAAGGTCCCGAGCACTCCGAAGGCGGTGGCGGCGGTGACGGTGTCGATGTGGACGTCCTCGGCGTACGGGATCAGATGGGTGTCGATGAGCCCCGCCGTGGTGACCCCGCAGACCCAGAAGCTGCCCACGAGCCACCAGAAGTTCCTCTGGCGGGCCAGGGCGGCGACCGGCTGAGGCCGGTCGCTCTCGCGCGCGATGCGCGCCTGGGCGGTTCCCGGCGGATCGTCCTTGAGCAGGAGCCCCACCAGCGGGAGCGCCACCAGCAGGACGCCGAGCCCGCTCCAGACAAAGGCCTCTCGCCAGCCTATGGCCTTCATCGCCGCTGCGATGGCCGGGACCAGGACGAGCTGGCCGGCCGCGGCGCCGGCCATCACAATCCCCACGGCGAGCGCCTTCCGGTGCTTGATCCACCGGGCGATGGCCACGGCACCCGTCACGTTGGAAGCGCCACCCACTGCCGCCATGAGGCCGACACCGAAGATCAGGTAGGCCTGCCAGAGATTCTGGATGAAGCCCACGGCGACCGTGGACACCCCGAGGAGCGCGAGGCTCCCGGCGAAGACCAGGCGCGGGCCGTACCGATCCGCCCAGCGTCCGGCGAGCGGTTGAGCCAGGCCGTACGCCAAGAGGCCGAACGATGCTGTCAGGCTCACCCCGGCCCGGTCCCAGCCGAACTCCGCCTCCCAGGGACGCACCAGGAGGCCGATCGTGGAGCGGATGCCCATGGCCACAGCCAGGGCGGAGAAGGCCAGGGCCACGATCACCCAGGCGTAGGGCAGCTCGCGCTCACGTGCAGGGCTCACCGACCAGCTCCTCCGGGCAGCGTCGCCCGCCAAGCGGCAAGATTCGTCTCGATCTGCCGGGCGTGCACTTCCAGGTGTTCGGCGTAGATCTTGAGCCAGTCCTCGGCCGTGTAGCGGCCGGACTCCGTGTGATGCCCCACCTTCGCCCACGCATCGTCAGGGAGACGGCGAAGGAGGGCCGCGGTGTTGGCGCGCACGGCGTCGACCGTCGCCAGGACCAGGTCCAGCGGATGGCTGTGGTAATCCAATTGAACCGCCCAGGCGTCCTGGTCGTAGCCGGGGACGACCGGTTCCTTTTCCACCACCAGAAACCGGATCCGAGCGGCCGCGTTCGTCTCTGAGTCAGCGCAATGGCAGACGACTTCGTGGGCCGACCACTCGCCGGGAACGGGCCGCCATTTCTGCGCTTCCCAGGGAACCTGAGCAAGGGCTGCCTTCAGTCGTGACGGACCGTTGGCATACTGCTGAATGAGTCGGTCACGCTCCAGTTTGTCTAAGGGCATCATGCACCTCCCACAGGCCGGGCGAGAAGCTCTCGCAAGAGCTCGATCCCGCCCCGCTCCAGCGCTTGATCGTCCACGATGACCTCCACACCCGGCGCCGCCGCCCGGCGAACGGTCTCCCCCGACAGGATCGAACAGAGCACGGCCTTCACCCCTTTCAGGCGGCTGCGGAGTTTTTGCGGATCATCCGCAGGGGCGACGACAGGGTTAAGGTTTGTGAGGCCGGCGCGTTGGACCGAGCGCAGGAGGTTCTGGCTCCCTTCGCGGGAGAGGCAGGTGAGACCTACCGGGGTCCCTTTCGGAAGCTCCGTGAGCCGGAGCAAGGCTTGGATGCTGGCCTCCATCAGGAGTCCAACCACCGGGATGGCGGCGCGCGCCAGGATCGCCTTCACTTCGCGCACGTGGGGGATGGTGGTGACGGCGACCCGGTAGCGTTTGAGCCGCTTCGGGGACCGGGAGACTCGATCCCGGAGATCGCCGATTAAGAGGGGGGTGGCGACGGCGGGGAGGTCGGTCTCGAGCTGCCGCTTGAAGAGCGTGAGTTGCGGCTGGTTGCACTCCACCAAGAGGAGGCGGTGTCGTGCCGGGGCGCGGCCCTCGCGCATCTGGGTTTGGACCCGAACCGCCGAGAGAAAAGCTTCCCCGCTGAAGCCGCGCGCTCGTGCCCGGTCCAGGGCGTCCTGGACGATCAGGTCTAGGTCCACGATGGAAGCCCCCTTCGCGGGCGGGCGGGCGTCGGTGATGAAGGTCCCCCGCCCCGGCTGCGTGGTCAAGTACCCTTCCCGGTGCAGCTCCTGGAGGGCGCGGGCCGCGGTGTTCCGATTGATCCGGAGGTAGCCCGCGAGCTGCCGCACCGTGGGAAGCTGGCTCCCCGGCTTGAGGACCCCGGTCCCAATCAGGTGGCGGAGCTGCTCTTTGAGCTGGACGTGGACCGGCGCCGCGCTTTGGCGGTTCACGCCGAGGCCGGCCGGTGGGGGAATGTCGGAAGCCTTACGGGGCGCCATCGGTGGTTCCCCTTGGGAGCGGGACCGTCGGACAAATCCTATTGTCCTAAGACAATAGGACAATTTGATCGTGCTGTCAAGGGGAAGGAGGCAACCCTGCCGGCGCCGGGGGCGAAGCCCGTGTTTTTTCAGCGGTCACGGTGTGGTAGGCTCGGGAATAAGCATGAAGTTCCGGGTGCCATCCGTTGCCCTCCTGGCGCTCCTTGCGCTTTTCCTGCTGAGTCCCACCTCCGCGCGCGCCCAGGGAGAGGCGGATCGCCTCTGGCTGGTCGGCTCGAAGGCCTTCGCCGATCAGCTCTACCCCCTCGCCCGCCGTGTGCTCGAGCGCTTCGTTCAGCGGCACCCTCAGGACAGCCGCCTCCCCGAGGCCACGCTCCTCCTCGGCAAGACGCGCGTGAGCCTCGGCGACCTGCCCTCGGCGCTGGAGACATTCCGCCGCGCCCAGGGGTTCACGCCGCCGCCGGGCCAGCCCGAGGAGGCCCGGTTCTGGGAAGGCGAGACGCTCTTCCGGATGAAGCGCTATCGGGAGGCCAGGGCGGTGTACGACGCGCTCCTGGCCGCTAACGCCGCTTCCCCGCTGGCGCCGGATGCGCTCTACGCCTATGCCTGGTGCGAGCTCGAGCTCAAGCGCCCGGATCCAGCGGTGACCGCCTTCCGGGATCTGCTGAGCACGTGGCCGGAGCACCCGCTGGCGCCGTCGGCGACCTATCACCTCGCGCGCACCCTCACCGAGCTCAAGCGAGCGGAGGACGCTGTTGCGCTGCTTGCGGCCTTCGCGACCCGGTATCCCAACCATCGCTTGCTCCCGGAGGCGCGCTACCTGCTCGGGTGGAGCCGCCTCACCGCCGGAAAGACCGGCGCGGGTGTCGCCGATCTCCGGGCCTTTGTCGCCGATTACCCGACGCACGAGCTGGCGCCCCCGGCGCGGCGGGCGATCACCAGGGCGCTCCTCCGGGAGGGCAAGAGGCCCGAGCTGAGGCCGGAGCTTATGGAGGAGTACCGGTCCCTGCTCAGCCAGTCCCCGCCCACCGCCGAGGCGCTCTACGACGCCGGCCTCATCGCCGAGAAGCTCGACCGGGCGAAGGACGCCGAGGCGGCATGGAAGCGGCTGCGCGGCGAGTTCCCGGCTCACGTCCTGGGGAAGGGGGCTTCGCTGGACCTGGCGCAGGCAGCGTTCAGCCGGAACCAGCTCAGAGAGACGGTGGCCCTGGCCCAGGCGGCCAGCGAGACCGAGGAAGCCGAGGTGCGGCTTCAAGCGTTTCTCCTGATCGGCGACAGCGAGATCAAGGCCAAGCGCTTTCAAGCGGCGCTCAAGGCGTTTGACGCGGCCCTCGCCCTCGCCCCGAACGATTCTGCGCTGCGCTTCCGCGCCCTGGCCGGGAGCGGCCTCGCCCACGAGGGGCTGCGCCGCTGGGCTGAGGCGGCGGCCCGCTACGAGAAGGTGTCGGCCGAGAGCCCGGACCCGACGCTCAGAGAGTGGGCCAAGGCGCGGCTCCCGGCGGTGCGGGAGAGAGCCGCGCCGCAGCCGAAGCCCAAAGCGGAGAAGCCCGACTGATGAGGCGGCTTGTCGCCCTCTGGGCCGCGCTCTGGCTTCTCTGGAGTGGACTCTCGACAGCCGCTCCGCTGGCGCCCCTCGAGCTCCCCGCTCCCGATCTGGTGCCGCTGCTCCCGCTGGTGGCACCGCCGCTGGACAAGCCGCCGGTGAGCGTGCCCGAACCGGCGCTTCCGGATCCGCCCGAGCCGGCTCCGCCGCTCCCATCTGCGCCCCTCCTGGTTGATCTCTCGCAGAAGCCGCTCGCTCCACTCCCCCCGCCCCGCATGCTCGCCTGCAACCCGCTCGGCACGCTCCTGGGATTGGCCTCCGAGCTTCTCGAGTGCGGCCGGGCACGCTTTCAGCGTGACGAGCTGGAAGAGGCGCGGGCCGCCCTGGAAGCGGCCGTGCGGGCGAGCAGCGACCGGTCCCTGATCCGGGAAGCCCGGTACTGGCTCGGGCAAACGCTCCTCCGGCTCAACCGCCTGGAGGAGGCGGAGCGAACCCTCCGCCGGGTCTACCAGGACGCGCCGGCGGGCGAGGTGGGGCTCCACGCGCTCCACTTCGTCGGCTGGCTTTCGCTGCGCCTCAATGACCCCGCCCGCGCCCTCGGAAGCTTCGAGCAGGTGATCAAGCAAAGCCCTGCCGCGGAGGTGGTTCCCTACGCGAGGCACGGCCGGGCTCTGGCCCTCTACGCCCTCGAGCGCTACCCCGCCGCCCGCGAGGCCTGGCAGGCGCTCTCCGGTGAGGCGCCTTCAGCGCTGGGTCGGGAGGTGACCTTCTGGCTCGGCGAGAGCCTCGGGCGGGTCGGTGAGCATCGCGCCGCCGCGGAGCAGCTCCGACGCTTCACCGACTCCGGGCGCCACCCGCTCCTGGAAGCCGGCATCCTCAGGCTTGGCTGGTGGGGACTGGCCGCCGGGGACCACCTCGAGAGCGTCAAGACCTTTCGGTGGCTCCTCTCGGCCTACCCCCGCGCCACCGAGGGCGCGTGGGCGCGGGTCGGGCTGGTGAGGGCGCTCCTGGCCCTCGACGA
>JACQRS010000248.1 GCA_016206385.1 Candidatus Rokuibacteriota bacterium
GACGCCGTCACCAACGACGAGGCCGACGTCGGGATCCTGTCCTACCCCCCGACCAACCGCGCGCTGGCGGTCATCCCCTGGCGTTCCGAGCGGATGGTGCTGGTCTGCCACCCCAACCACCGCCTCGCCCACCGGCGGACTGTGCCCGCCCGGGAGCTCGACGGGGAGAGCTTTGTCGCCTTCGACCCCGACCTGGGGATCCGGAAGGCCATCGACCGGGCGCTGAAGCAGCGCAACGTCAAGGTCAACGTGGTCATGGAGTTCGACAACATCGAGACCATCAAGCAGGCCATCGCCATCGAGGCGGGCGTGAGCATCCTGCCGAAGCCCGCCGTGCTGAAGGAGGTCCGCATCCGCACTCTGGCGGCCGCGCCCCTGGACATTCCCGACCTCGTCCGTCCGGTGGGGATCATTCATCGCCGCCAGAAGCAGCTCACCCCCATCGTCGCTCGCTTCATCGAGTCACTCCTGAGCGCAGGGAGCCTGGAGGGATGAGGTGTCCGGCACCCGGCGCGCCGCGGGGACACCGTTGCGATCCGTGGTAGGCTGGGGAGCGTGACCACCGACCTCCAGATTCGACGGTTCCTGACTCGCTCTGGAATCCGAGTCTACCAGCTTCCCGTTGAGACCTTCCCGCAGCACGTCAACATTACCTACCTGATCCTGGACGGCGACCGGAGTACCCCGTTCGACGTCGGCTCGGCCCGAAGTCCGGCTACACGCGGCTACTACGAGGTGTGACGAGGAGCTCCCCCATGACCGAGCCCGAGGCCCTGCTGATCATTGCCGCCAGCGAGGTCGACTCCAACCTCTACTACGCCACGCGGTTCCTCGCGCCGGACCCGTTCGTTTTCCTCCAGGTGGATGGGCGCAAGGTGCTGCTGATGAGCGACCTGGAGATCGACCGGGCCCGGAGCGAAGCCAAGGTGGATGAGGTTCGTTCGCTGTCGGCCTACGAGTCGAAGGCCCGCCAGCGATGGCCGAACCCGCACCTGACCGACACGCTGTGGCTGCTTTTCGACGAGGAGGGCGTGAGCGCGGTGACCGTTCCCGCCAACTTCCCGCTGGAGTACGCGGATCGCCTCCGGGAGAAGGGGGTTCGGGCGACGGCGAAGCCGGATCCGCTCTTTCCGGAACGGGTCGTCAAGTCGCCGGAGGAGATCGCCGCCATCGAAGCGACCCAGCGGCACACGGAAGCGGCCCTGGAGGCCGCGCTCAACGTTCTTCGCGAGGGCGAGATCAGGGGCGCGCACGTGTACTGGCGGGGAGAGGTCCTCACCGCCGAGGCGCTGAAAAAGGTCATCAACGTCTCCCTGATGGAGAACGACTGCATCGCCCAGCACACCATCGTGGCCTGCGGCATCCAGGGAGTGGATCCCCACAACCAGGGCTCCGGCCCGATTCGGGCCAACGAGTCCATCGTCTTCGACATCTTCCCCAGGTCCAGCCGGAGCCGGTACTTCGCCGACATGACCCGGACCGTGGTGAAGGGGAGAGCCTCCGACAGTCTGAAGCGCATGTACGACGCCGTGCTGGCCGCCCAGCTCCGGGGCATCGGGTTGATCCGCCATGGCGCCTCGGGCCCGGCCATCCACGCCGAGGTGAGCCGCACCATGGAGCGCCTCGGGTTCGAGACCGGGGTCGCGGACGGGCGCCACCAGGGGTTCTTCCACGGCACGGGCCACGGAGTGGGGCTCGACATTCACGAACCCCCGCGGATCAGCAAGGCGAATCACACGCTGCGTACGGGGCAGGTGGTCACCGTGGAGCCCGGACTCTACTACCTCCGGTGGGGCGCGGTCAGGATCGAGGACCTCGTGGTGGTCGGGCCGTCCGGTTGCGAGAACCTGACTCGGGCTCCCAAGTTCCTCGAGCTGTAATCCCCAGACGTGTTTCCCACCGTTGGTCTAGCGGTCTGACCGGCGACTGACTTGCTATTTCCCCTCGGCCTGGGTAGGATGGAAGTGGCTTGCGCAGCGCCGGACTCATCGGTGTCCTGGGCGCGGTGACGCAGGTCCAACCCCCGGTTGGCGATGAGTGGCCAGTCTGTGTGGACTGGACGCCGGGTGGGACCGGAAGGGGGGCGAGGGCGATGAACGAACACCTCGATGAGTACTCGGAGTCCCTCGAGGGCGAGTTCCGAAAGCTTGAGGGGGCGCTCCTCAGCGACACGGTCAGGCTCCTCGCCCCGAGCGAGCCGCTCAAGCTCACGGCTGACGCCACGGTGCACGAGGCGATCCAGAAAATGGTGACCACCCGACGGGCGGCGGTGGTGATCGTGGATGCGGAGGGCCGCCTGACCGGCATCTTCACCGAGCGCGACGTGCTGACGCGGGTCGTGGGCCAGGGGCGGGACGTGCACCGGAGCACGCTCTCCGAGGTCATGACCCGAGACCCCGAAGCGCTGTCTCCAGGCGACCGGATCTGCTATGCGGTCAACCGGATGAACAACGCCGGCTACCGGACCGTCCCGCTGGTGGACGCGGAGCGGCGACCGATCGGGATCGTGACGGTCAGCGACGTCGTCAAGTGGTTGGCGGAGATCTTCCCGGAGGCCGTGTTGAACCTGCGGCCTGGCGACGAGATCAAGCGCCCGCTCCAGGTGGACGCCGGCTAGGAGAGGAGACGGGTCCCATGGGTGAGACGGTCGCACCGGCCGTTGCCGTCCAGAAGCAGCGCCGACAGCTCGATCGCGCCGTGGTGCGCTTCGCGGGCGACTCGGGCGACGGCATGCAGGTGACCGGGGAGCAGTTCACCATCGAGGCGGCCTGGGCCGGTGCGGATCTCGCCACGCTGCCGAACTTTCCGGCCGAGATCCGGGCCCCGGCTGGCACGCTGTTCGGCGTGTCCAGCTTCCAGCTCCAGTTCGGCAGCTGCCGGATCTACACGCCGGGGGACCGCCTCGACTGTCTCGTCGCGATGAACCCCGCCGCCCTCAAGGTTCACGTGGGCGACCTCAAGGAGGGCGGCCTCCTCATCGTGAACACTGACACGTTCGAGAAGAAAAACCTGGACCGCGCCGGCTACCCCGCCAACCCGCTGGACGACCCGGCGCTGGCCCAGCGCTACCGGCTCCACAAGGTCGGGATCACCCGGCTCACCATGGAGGCGCTGGAAGGGCTGCCGCTCAACATCAGGGAGAAGGAGCGCTGCAAGAACTTCTTCGCCCTCGGCCTCGTCTCCTGGATCTACACGCGCCCCATCGAGCCGACGCTCTCGTGGATCGCCAAGCGCTTCGGCAAGAGCGAGACCCTGGCCGACGCCAACATCCGGGCGCTCAAAGCCGGGTTCCACTTCGGCGAGACGGCGGAGCTTTTCACCGAGTGCTACGGGATCGAGCCGGCGGAGATGGCGCCGGGCCTCTACCGGAGCATGACCGGCAACCGGGCCCTCGCCTGGGGGCTCCTGGCGGCGGCCGAACGGACGAAGCTCTCCGTGGTCTACGGCGCCTACCCGATCACGCCGGCGAGCGACATCCTGCACGAGCTGTCCCACTACAAGCGCTTCCGGATCCGCACCATGCAGGCGGAGGACGAGATCGCCGCGGTCGGGGCGGTGATCGGGGCGGCCTTCGGCGGGGCGATTGGCGTGTGCGCGACGAGCGGGCCGGGGATGGCGCTGAAGGCGGAGGGCATCAACCTGGCCGTGATGGCCGAGCTGCCGATCGTGGTCTTCGACATCCAGCGGGGCGGGCCCAGTACGGGGCTGCCGACCAAGACCGAGCAGGCGGACTTACTCCAGGCGCTCTACGGGCGCAACAGCGAGTCCCCTGTGGTGGTCCTCGCGCCGATGACGCCGGGTGACTGCTTCTTCATCGCCTACGAGGCGATCCGCATCGCGGTGAAGTACATGGTGCCGGTGATCGTCCTGAGCGATGGCTTCCTCGCCAACGGCGCGGAGCCCTGGCTGATCCCGGATCCCAAGACGCTCCCGGACATCCCGGTGAACTTCCGGACCGATCCCGCCGGCTTCTTCCCGTACGTGAGGGACGAGGCGACGCTGGCCCGCCCCTGGGTGCGTCCCGGCACGCCCGGCCTCGAGCACCGGATCGGCGGGCTGGAAAAGGAGCACATCACCGGTAATGTCTCCTACGACGCCGAAAACCACGACCTGATGGTTCGGCTCCGGGCGGAGAAGGTGAGGCGGGTCGCCCAGGAGATCCCGCCGACGACGGTGTACGGCCCTGCCATGGGAGACCTGCTCGTGGTGGGTTGGGGGAGCAGCTACGGCACGATCACAGCGGCGGTGGAGGCGGCCCAGCAGGAGGGAAAGCCGGTCGCGAGCCTCCACCTGCGCTACATGAACCCGCTGCCTCCCGACCTGGGCCAGATCCTCCGCCAGTATCGCCGGATCCTGGTTCCCGAAGTCAACAGTGGGCAGCTCGTGAGGGTCATCCGGGCCGAGTACCTGGTGGATGCCGTCGGCTTCAACCGCGTGCGCGGGCTTCCGCTCCAGACCCAGGAGGTCCGGGAGGCAATCGATCAGATGCTGGAGGACAAGCAGATGCTGGAGGACAAGCGATGAGCGACCCGGCCGGCGTCGCCGAAGCGCCGAGGAACTACACAAAGAAAGACTTCGAGTCCGACCAGGATGTGCGCTGGTGCCCCGGGTGCGGGGACTACGCGATCCTCAGCGCGGCCCAGAAGATGATGCCGGACCTCGGCATCCCGCGCGAGGACATCGTGTTCATCTCGGGCATCGGGTGCTCGAGCCGGTTTCCGTACTACATGAACACGTACGGGTTCCACACGATCCACGGGCGCGCGCCCGCCATCGCCACCGGCCTCCGGCTGGCCCGGCCCGACCTCAAGGTCTTCGTCGTGACCGGCGACGGGGACGGGCTCTCGATCGGCGGCAACCATCTGCTGCACGTCATCCGGCGGAACGTGAACGTCACGGTCCTGCTCTTCAACAACAAGGTCTACGGCCTCACCAAGGGGCAGTACTCGCCCACCAGCGAGCTGGGCAAGGTGACGAAGTCCACGCCCATGGGGTCGGCGGACCGGCCGGTGAGCCCGTGCGCGTTCGCGCTCGGCGCCGGGGCCACGTTCGTGGCCCGGACCGTGGACCGCAACATCGCGCACATGGAGGAGACGATCAAGCGGGCGGCGCGCCACCACGGCGCGGGCTTTGTGGAGATCCTCCAGAACTGCAACGTCTACAACGACCTCGCCTGGAACATCCTCTACGACCGCGAGTCCAAGATCACGCACGAGCTCAAGCTGGAGCACGGCAAGCCGCTCCTCTTCGGGCCGGTGGACGACCGGCACGGGCTCGTGCTGGAGGGCGCAAAGCCCCGGGTGGTGAAGGTCAGGGAGGTGCCCGAGTCGACGCTCTGGGTGCACGACGAGACCGATCCGTGGAAAGCGCACATCCTGGCCCAGCTCGCCGAGCCGGACTTCCCGATCCCGATCGGGGTCCTGCAGCGCGTCGAGGGGCCCGTCTACGAGGAGCTGTTGCTCGAGCAGGAGCGCAAAGCGATCGCGGACCGGGGGCCCGGAGACCTGGCCGCGCTCCTCGTCTCCGGGGACACCTGGCGCATCGGATAGCAGTCGGAAGGGGCCTCGACGGCCCCCTCCGAGACCTCCCCCCGAGGGGTGCGCCGGCGAAGCCGGCGCTCGAACGATGACGACGAACGTGCCGGCCTCGCGAGAGGTCGGCAGGTTTGTTTTGAGGCAGGGATGATGCTGACGCCTGAGTTCCTCCGCGAGCTGGCCCGGATCGTCGGGCCCGCCGGGGTCGTTGCCACCCCCGAAGGGCGCCTCACCTACGAGTGCGACATGCACACCTTCTACAAGGGGGCGCCCGACGCGGTGGCGCTTCCCACATCCGCCGAGCAGGTCGGCGAGGTCGTCCGGCTCTGCCTGAGGGAGGGCATTCCGGTCGTGCCCCGGGGCTCGGGGACGGGCGTCATCGGCGGGGCCATGGCGCCGCGGGGCGGGGTGATGGTCTCCACCACCCGGATGACCCGGACCTTTGAGGTGGACCTTTTGAACCGATGCGCCACCGTCGAGCCGGGCGTGATCAATCTCCAGCTGACCCACGCCGTGAAGGACCGCGGGTACTTCTTCGCTCCGGATCCGTCCAGCCAGATGGTCTGCTCCATCGGAGGCAACTGCGCGACCAACGCTGGCGGCCCCCACTGCCTCAAGTATGGGATCACGGTGAACCACGTGCTCGGGCTCCAGGTCGTGACCGGGGCGGGGGAGCTGCTCTGGCTCGGCAGCAAAGCGCGCGAGCGGGTTGGCTACGACCTCACAGGCGTGATGGTCGGGTCCGAGGGGACCCTCGGCATCGTGACCGCGGTCCGCGTGCGCCTGCTCCACCTCCCCGAGGCGGTCAAGACGATCCTGGCCGTTTTCTCCAGCGTCGAGGACGCCTCAGAGACTGTGTCGGCGATCATCGCAGCGGGGATTATCGCGGCTGCACTCGAGTGCCTCGACGAGCCGGCGATCCGGGCCGTCGAGGAGGGGATCGGTGCTGGCTATCCTAAGGGCGCCGGCGCCGTGCTCCTCATCGAGCTTGACGGTCCCCGCGCCGAGATCGAGGCACAGGCCGAGAAGATCGTCGAGATCTGCCGGAGTCATCTGGCCCTCGAGATCAGAGTCGCGCAGGATGAGGCCGAGCGGGAACTCCTTTGGAAGGGGCGGAAAGGGTTTGCCGGCGCCATCGGACGGCTGACGCGGAACTGGCTTCTCCAGGACGCCGTGGTCCCTCGCTCGAAACTCCCTCAGGCCATTCGGGCGCTGAACGCCATCTCCGCCCGTCACCGACTCCTGGTCGCGCACGTCTTTCACGCGGGCGACGGGAACCTTCACCCTATTATTTGCTACGACGCGGAGCAGCCCGGCGAGCTGGAGCGGGCGATGCAGGCCAACGAGGAGCTGCTTCGTGCCTGTATCGCCATGGGCGGCAGCGTCACGGGCGAGCACGGCGTGGGAGTGGACAAGGCGGCCAACCTGCGCCTCCAGTACGGCGAGGCGGATCTCGCCTTCATGGCGCGGCTTCGCCAGGTCTTCGACCCCACGGGGATCATGAACCCCGGCAAGCTTCTGCCGTCCCACCCGGCCTGCGGCGAAACTCTGAGCGCCGTCCCACCGCAGTCTCTCCCCCAAGGCGCCTGGGTGTAGCCGTGGCCGTGACAGCGGCTGCGCTGGGCGACACCCTGGAGAGCGTCGTCGGGCGCAACTACCTCATCAGCGATCCGCTTCGGCTCACGAGCTACGCGGTGGACGGGAGTGTTCCGAGATGGGTCGCGGCTCCGGGTCACGTGGAAGAGGTGGGCGCGCTCCTTCGCCTCGCGTTCGACGAGCGGCTCGCGGTGGTGCCGCGCGGCACGGGGGAGCGGATGGAGCTGGGCAACCTGCCTGGCCGGGTGGACCTCGTGCTGGACTGCTCGCGCCTCTCGGCCGAGGTCGCATACGAGCCCGACGACCTCACGATCACCGTTCGAGCTGGGCTCTCCCTGGAAGCGCTCTCGGCGCGGCTCGCTCCACGTCGGCAGTTCCTGCCGCTCGACCCCCTGGTCGGCAGCTCCCGCAGCCTGGGCGGCGTGGTGGCGACAAACGACTCGGGTCCGCTGCGCCTCCGCTACGGGACCGCGCGCGATTTGCTTCTGGGTGTACGCTTCGTCCAGGCGGACGGCACCGTCACCTTTGGCGGCGCCAGGGTCGTCAAGAGCGTCACCGGCTACGACATCCCGAAGCTCCTGGTCGGCTCGCTAGGAACACTCGGCATCCTGGTGGAGCTGACGCTCCGGCTCCACCCGATGGTGGAGGCCGAGGCCCACTGGCTGGTCAGCTTCCCGTCAGCGGAGCGGGCCGGGGCCTTCCTGGCCGGGATTGTCGACTCCGCCCTCCAGCCGAGCCGGCTCGAGCTGCTCAACGGCGAGGCCCTCATCGGGCTGGCACTCCCGCACGCCCCGGCTGCGGTGGCCGTGACGGTGGGGAGCGTGCCTCCCGCGGTCCGCTCCCAAGGCGAGGCGCTCCTCACCCTCGCTGCCCGCGACGGCGGGGAAGTACGCGCCTTGCCCGACGGCGGCCTCTGGCGGCGGCTCGGCCGGCTGCTCGCCGGCGCGCTGCTCGTCAAGGTAGTCACCGCTCCGGCGCTCACCGCTGAGATGCTTTCTTCCGTGGATGAGCTCGCCCGCGGCCTGGGCCTCAGGGCCCGGGTACTGGCCGAGGCCGGCGATGGCGTGCTTCACGTTGCTCTCACAGGCGACCTCTCCCCCGAGCAGTGGGAGCGCTCCGTGATTCTGCCGCTCAGGGACTGGGTCGGCCCTGAGGGAGGCAGCGTGGTCGTGGAAGCGGCCCCGCAACCGCTCAAGGCACGACTCGATGTCTGGGGCCCGATCGAGCCCGGGGTGCTGGCCGTGATGAGGCGGCTCAAGGCCGAGTTCGACCCCCGCGGCATCCTGAACCCCGGACGCTTCGTTGACCGGATGTAGCCCCATGAAGCTCGGCGCGTTTGACCTCCCGGACCTGCCGGACCTGGACGGGATTCGGGCCTGCGTTCACTGCGGTATCTGTCTTCCCCAGTGCCCGACCTACCGGGTGCTCGGAGAGGAGATGGACTCACCGCGGGGGCGGATCTACCTGATCCGGGCAGCCGCCGAGGGACGGGTGGGAATAACGGAGACCTTCACCCACCACCTGGATCTGTGCCTCGGGTGCCGGGCGTGTGAGACCGCTTGCCCGTCAGGGGTCCCTTTTGGCCGGCTCCTGGAGCAGACCCGCGGCCAGATCGAGCGGCACGGACATCGGCGACTCAGCCACCGGTTCTTGGCGGGCCTGACGCTCGGCCTGTTCCCGTATCCGGGGAGGCTGGCTCGGCTGCTGGCCATCGTCGCACTCTACCAGCACTCCGGACTCCAGCGTCTTGTGCGAGCCAGTGGCCTCCTTCGCCTCGCCCCTCGCCTGGCTGCCATGGAGGGGCTGCTCCCCCCGCTCGGTTCCTGGCGCGCTCGCGAGCTGCCCGAGCTGGTTCAAGCCACCGGTCGAAGGCGCGGTCGCGCCGGCCTGGTCCTGGGGTGCGTGCAGCGCTACTTCTTCCCTCGCGTCAACGAACTGACCGCCCGGCTCCTCTCGCTGGCGGGCTACGAGGTGCTGATTCCGCGGGACCAGGAGTGCTGCGGGGCCCTGCACCTGCACGCCGGGCGCCTCGACCAGGCCCGTCGGTTTGCGCGGGGCCTGATCGCTGCCTTCGACGGCGGGGTGGACCTCGTGGTAGCGAACGCAGCCGGGTGCGGGTCCGCCATGCGCGAGTACGGTCACTGGCTCGACGGGGACCCCCGGGCGCGGCAGTTCTCGCTGAGGGTGAGGGATATCTCGGAGCTTCTGGCCGACGCCGAGCTCCCGCTTCGCCCCATGGAGGTGACCGCCACCTATCACGATCCCTGCCACCTGGCTCATGGCCAGCGGATCCGCCGGGAGCCACGCGCGCTCCTCAATCGGATCCCGGGCCTCACGCTGGTGGAGCTGGCCGAGAGCGACCTCTGCTGCGGGAGCGCCGGAATCTACAACCTCCTGGAGCGCGAGATGGCTGAGCGGCTCCTCGAGCTGAAGGTCAGCCGGATCGCCGAGACGGGGGCGCGGACCGTGGTGACCGGGAACCCCGGCTGCGTGCTCCAGATCGCCAGAGGCTGCCGGGAGCGCGGCCTCGCTGTGGAAGTGCTCCACCCGGTTGAGCTGCTCGCCCGGGCGCTTAGTTATTGAGGGGGGTCGGGCACCCGCCGAAGGCGGGTTTCCCCTCAAGACTCCCCCCGGCGGAACAAAACCGACCGGGGAACGCGACGTCAGGAGGGACAAGCGTGGGTAAGATTCGGGTGCGCGACCTCGCAACGTTTTCCCCGGACCGGATGGCGAAGGTGGCGGTGGCCTCGACGCCGCGGGTCCAGCTGGATCTCTACTGCGTCGGACCCGGGCAGTCCCAGAAAGCGCACACCCACGCCGACCTCGATAAGATATACTACGTCCTGGAAGGCGCGGGCCGATTCTCCAGCGGTGGAGCGACGGAGACGCTCGGCGCGGGCGAGGCGCTGGTGGCTCCTGCAGGCGTGGAGCACGGGCTCGACAACCCCGGGCCCGACCGCTTGCTCGTGCTGGTGGTTGTGGCCCCACCGCCCAGTCACTGAGCCAAGCCCGAATGGCGAACCCGGTCCGCGCGTCGCTCTTGGTCACCTGCCTGGTAGACCTCTTCTATCCCGAAGTCGGGGTCGCTATGGTTCGCTTGCTTCGCCGCCTCGGGGTGAGCGTGGACTTTCCCTCCAATCAGACCTGCTGCGGGCTTCCCCTCTTCAACTCGGGCTATCACCAGGAAGCCGCCCGCGTGGCCCGGCGCACCGTGCGGCTCTTTGCCCACTCGGAGCACGTGGTGGTCCCTTCTGGCTCCTGCGCCTGGATGGTGAAGAAGGAGTACCCGGGGCTCTTAAAAGACGACCCGGCGCTGGGCGCTCAGGCGGAGGGCCTGGGGAGCCGCACGTACGAGCTCTCTCAGTTCATCGTGAAGGTCCTCGGCGCTCCCGACATCGCGACCGATTTCCGCGGCCGGGTCACGTACCACGACTCGTGCCACCTGCTCCGCGGCCTCGGCGAGTCTCAGTCTCCCCGTCAGCTCCTGAGGCGGCTCCCCGGCGTTGAGCTGGTGGAGCTGCCCGGAGCGGATCAGTGCTGCGGCTTCGGCGGAAGCTTCTCGGTCCGGCTCCCCGACGTGTCGGCGGCGATCCTCAAAAAGAAGCTCGAAAACGCGGAGGCGACCGGGGCCGACTGCCTGGTCGCCTGCGATGCCGGCTGCCTCATGCAGATGAGCGGCGGGCTCTCGCGCAAGGGATCGCGCGTCAGAGCGGTGCACCTCGCTCAGGTGCTCGCGGGGAGCGACAGCCGGTGAGCGTCGGCGAGCTGAAGGTCCCCTTCGTTGAGCGGGCCCATCGGGCCCTCAACGATCGCTTCCTCCAGGAGGCCCTGAACACCGCCACCACCCGCTTCATGACCCTCCGTCACGAGGCCTTTCAGGCGTTCCCGCAGGGAGAGGCGCTCAGAGAGCGCGCCCGGGAAATCAAGGAAGCCACCCTCCAGAAGCTCGATTTCTACCTGGAGCAGCTCGCCGACAACGTGGAAAGGCTGGGTGGCCATGTCCACTGGGCCGCCACGGGCGACGAGGCGCGGGGGATCATCCTCAGGCTGGCCCAAGAGCGCGGCGTGAAGCTGGTGGTCAAATCGAAGTCCATGGCCACAGAGGAGATCGAGCTGAACGAGGCGCTGGAGCACGCCGGGATCACGCCCGTGGAGACCGATCTCGGCGAGTACATCATCCAGCTCGCCCGGGAGAAGCCGTCCCACATCATCGCGCCCGCCATCCACAAAACGAAAGGGCAGGTGGCTGAGCTGTTCTCCCGTGAGCTGAAGCGACCGCTGGCGGCGGATCCCGAGGTGCTCACCAAGGTGGCCCGCGGCGAGCTTCGGGAGAAGTTCCTCCAGGCTGACATGGGGATCACCGGCGCCAACTTCGCCGTCGCGGACACGGGGACGGTCGTGCTGATCACCAATGAGGGCAACGGCCGGCTGGTGACCACGCTGCCGCGAATCCACGTGGCGCTCATGGGGATGGAGAAGGTGATCCCTTCCATGACCGACCTGATGGTGTTCCTCTCGATCCTTCCGCGGAGCGCCACTGGCCAGAAGATCTCCAGCTACGTGACGCTGGTGCGCGGCCCGCGCCGGCCGGGGGAGATGGACGGGCCCGAGGAGTTTCACCTGATCGTGATGGACAACGGCCGGTCGAGCCAGCTCGCCGGCACACTCAGGGAGGCGCTGTACTGCCTGAGGTGCGGTGCCTGCCTGAACGTCTGCCCGGTTTACCGTCAGATCGGTGGCCACGCCTACGGCTACACCTACTCGGGGCCCATCGGGATCCTGCTGACGGCCATGCTCCACGGCAACCACGCGGTGAGAGACCTGGCCCACGCCTCATCGCTCTGCGGGGCCTGCCAGGAGGCGTGCCCGGTCAAGATCGACATCCCGCGGATGCTGATCGAGCTGAGAGAGCACCTCGATCGCGAGCGAATTGCGCCTTTGGCCGAGCGGCTGATCTTCAAGTCCTTTGCCCGGGTCTTGACGACCCCGGCCCTCTACCGTGTCCTGGGCCGCCTCGGGCGCCTGCTCCAGCGGCCGTTCGTGAAGGACGGGCGCCTCGGCGCCTTGCCTGTCTTCCTCAGGGGATGGACCGACCACCGGGACCTCCCGCCGGTGGCCGAGCGCTCGTTCAGGGAGCGGTGGCGCGAGCTGGAGCGGTGACAACGCGCGCCCAGTTCATCCAGCGGGTGAGGGGGGAGATGGCGAAGACCCCCGGCCTGTTTGCCGCGCGGAGCGCTGACCGGCCCCAGGAGCCCGGAGCCCTGGCCGAGACGATCAGGCGCCAGCTCGCCGAGCGGTGGCCGGCGGCCCTGGCAAGGTTCAGCGAGGAGTTCGAGCGCGTCGGTGGCGTCCTTTATCGTGTGGCGGATATGGAAGAGGCGTGTGCCACGATCAGCCGGATCGCGAGGGAGCGGAGTGCGCAGCGGGTGGTCACCTGGGCGACCTCGGTCCTCGGTGCTGAGCTGGAACCCCGCTTGAGGGCTGGCGGGCTGGAGGTGGCCGGGGAAACCGCTGGGCTCCCGGGTGAAGCCGAGCGATCGAGGTTCAGGCACGCCAGCGCCCAAGCCGACATCGGTGTGACCGGAGCGGACCTGGCCGTCGCTGAAACCGGAAGCCTGGTTGTCCTCTCGGGTCCAGGCAAGGCCCGCTCGGCTTCCCTGCTGCCGCCGTACCACGTCGCGGTCTTTGGCAAGGGCGCGCTGGTGGAGAGCCTGGAGCAGGTTGGGGTGATCTTCGAGGCCCTTCACCGGGACCCGGGCACCATGTCGGGGGCGTCCATCTCCTTCATCACCGGCCCGAGCCGCACCGCCGACATCGAGCTGACGCTGACCCGTGGCGTTCACGGACCCAGGGAGGTCCACGCCATCTTCGTCGAGTCGTTATAGGGACGCGCTGTGGAGGAGGGGCCGAAGAAGTATTTCACGCCCGCCGAGGTGAAGGCGCTGATCCCGGAGTTGACGCGGGTCATGGGACCGCTGATGGATGCCCACAGCGAGGCGCGGACGATCCGGTCCGCGCTCCAGGAGGAGCAGGACCGGATCATGGTGGCGGGGGGCGGGATCCTGGACCGGGAGAGCTGGCGGAAGCGAACCCGGCGGCTGGAGGAGTTGACGCGGGAGATCGAGCAGGGAATCGCCGCCATCGTGAACCTGGGCGGGATGCCGAAGGACCTGGGCATGGGGCTCGTGGACTTCCCCTACCGCCTGGACAACGAGGAGGTCAACCTCTGCTGGCGCTTGGGCGAGACCAAGATTCGCTTCTGGCACGGCCTGGATGAAGGATACGCGGGCCGGAAGCCGCTCTGAGAGGAGTGACATGAAGCTGACCCTGACCAGCGCGGGCAGCTATCCGCGGATCGGGGACGCCCCGGAACTCCAGCGCCACCGTCGGGCCTACGCCCAGTGGGAGCGCGGGGAGATCGGCACGGAGGCGTTCAGGAAGGTGGAAGAAGAGGTGACTGCCGAGGTGATCCGAGAGCAGATCGAGGGAGGCGTCGAGCTTCCCACCGACGGCCAGGTCCGCTGGTACGATCCCTACTCC
>JACQRS010000020.1 GCA_016206385.1 Candidatus Rokuibacteriota bacterium
CAGCTGGCCCGCCTGGCGCTCAAACGCGCCCTTCAGTCCGAGCCCGCCAAGGAGACGCCGTGAAGATCCTCGTGATGGGCACCGGCGGCGTCGGGGGCTACTTCGGCGCCAAGCTGGCGCGGGCCGGCGAGGCCGTCACCTTCGCCGCCCGGGGTGCCCAGCTCGAGGCGATTCGCGCTCACGGGCTCGCGGTCAAGTCGAGCGTGGAGGGCGAGTTCGCGGTGAGGGCGCCGGTCACCGACGATCCGGCCGCGGCCGGACCCGCCGACCTGATCCTCTTCTGCGTCAAGTCCTTCGACACCGAAGTGGCTGCCCGGGCGCTGGGCGCTTCAGTGGGGCGGGAGACCGCGATCCTGTCCCTCCAGAATGGGGTGGACAACGAGGAGAAGATCGGCGCCATCGTGGGCCCGGGACACGTGCTGGGCGGCGTCGCGTACATCTTCAGCATCGTCCAGTCACCGGGCGTCATCGCGCATTCGGTCGGCGGTAGGATCGTCTTTGGCGAGCTTGACGGGGGCGAGACTCCCCGCGCCCGGCGGATCCGGGACACGCTCGCCGGGGCCGGGATTCCTGTGGAGCTCTCCCCGCAGATCCAGCGGGCCCTCTGGGAGAAGTATCTCTTCATCGTGGCCCAGAGCGGGATGACCGCGCTCACGCGCTGCCCCATCGGCGTCATCCGCTCGGTGCCCGAGACCCGGAAGATGTACCGGACGATCCTGGAGGAGCTGGCCGCCCTGGCCAAGGCTTCTGGCGTCGGGCTGCGGCCCGGGGCCGTGGACGCCATCATGACGGCCACCGACAACCTGCCCGCCGCCATGTCCTCGTCGCTCCACTATGACCTGACCCACGGCCGACGCCTGGAGCTGGAGACGCTCCAGGGATACGCGGTGTGCCTGGGCGAGCGCTTCGGCGTCCCCACGCCCATGTGCGCCGCCGTCTACGCGCTCCTCAAACCCCACCTCAACGGCCCCCCAGCCTGACCTTCCAGCTATAATCCAGATCATGCCCCGGCGTCTGCTCGCTCGCTATCTCCGGCGGTACGCCCCCTGGTATCTCGGCGGTTTCGCCTTCCTCGCCCTCGCCAGCGTCTGCTCGCTCGCGATTCCGTGGATGGTGAAGAACGCGATCGAGACGCTCGAGGCGGGGCGCGAGGCCGGTGAGCTGGGATGGTACGTCGCGGCCATCTTTGTCCTGGCGGCCGCCCACGGCGTCGTGCGCCTCGGCTCTCGCTTCGCCATCTACGGGGCCGGGCAGCGGATCGAGCATGACATCCGGAGCGATCTCTACGGCCATCTCCAGACGCTTCCCCCCGCGTTCTTCCAGGCGCAGCGCACCGGTGACCTCATGTCCCGCGCCTCCAACGACCTCTCCGCCGTGAGGCATCTCGTCGGCTTCGGCGCCCTGAGCCTGATGGGCACCACGCTCGCCTTTGCCGGAACCCTGATCGCCATGCTCGCCATCGACCCGTGGCTGACCCTCTACACCATGGTCCCGTTTCCCCTCCTGATCCTCCTCGCCAAGCGCTTCAACGCGCTCATCCACCTCCGCTCCCAGGCCGTGCAGGACCAGCTCGGCCGGCTCTCGGCCAAGGTCCAGGAGAACCTGGCCGGCGCCGCGGTCGTGCGGGCATACACGATGGAAGCCCGGGAGGTCGCCGAGTTCGGCCGGCTGAACCGGGAACTCCTCGGCCGGAGCCTGGCGCTGGCCCGCACCCAGGCGGGCTTTTCACCGCTCATGGGAGTGATCTCGGGACTGGGGATGTTGATCCTCCTCTGGCTCGGCGGCAAGGCGGTCGTGGATGGCCGGATCAGCCTGGGTGCCTTCGTCGCCTTCAACGGCTACCTGGCCCATCTGGTCTGGCCCACCCTGGCGCTGGGCTGGACCTTGACCGCCTTACGCCGTGGGCTCAGCGCCATGGGGCGGATCGGAGAGGTCCTGGCTGTGGAGCCCGAGATCAGTGACACGGAGGGAGCCAGCGAGCTTCTTGCGCCGGCGCCCGGCCTGTCGGTGGAGTTCAGGAACCTGACCTTTTCTTACCCCGGCCGGAGGCCGGCGCTGAGGGAGGTGAGCCTCACGGTTCCCGCGGGGAGCCTGGTCGCGATCGTGGGACCCACGGGGAGCGGCAAGTCCACTCTCGGCCTCCTGATCCCGAGGCTCTTCGATCCGCCGGCCGGCGCGGTTTTGGTGGACGGCCGGGACGTCCGCTCGATCCGCCTGAGGGCGCTCAGGATGGCGGTGGGGCACGTCCCGCAGGAGTCCTTTCTCTTCTCGCGCTCGCTTCGGGAGAACCTGGCCCTGGCCCGAGAGGAGGTGGGCGAGGCTGAGATCCGCGGGGCCGGTGAGCGCGCCGGCCTGGCCGAGGAAGTGGAGGGGTTCCCCCAGGGCTGGGAGACCGTGGTGGGCGAGCGTGGCCTCACCCTCTCGGGCGGTCAGCGCCAGCGCGCAGCGCTGGCCCGGGCCCTGCTCCGGCAACCGCGGATCCTGATCCTGGACGATGTGTTTTCGAGCGTGGACGCGCTGAAGGAGGGCGAGATCCTGGGCGCGCTCAGAGGGGTGCTCAAAGGGTGCACCGTGCTCCTCATTACCCACCGGCTCCGCGCGGCTCAGCTCGCTGACTGGATCGTGGTGCTGGAGGAGGGGCGGATCGCCGCGCGGGGGACCCACGCGGAGCTCTTGGCCCGGAGCCCGCTCTATGCCCGGCTCTGGCAGGTCCAGCAGCTGGAGGAGGAGCTGAGCCGTGCGTAGCCACGGTCATTTCGCCGCCGACGAGATCCTCGGCAAGGCCTACGACTCCCGGCTCATGGCCCGCGTCTGGACGTTCACCCGGCCCCACCGCGCGGTCGTGTTTGTCACCGTGGTCCTCTTCTTCCCCATCGCCCTCCTCGAGCTGCTGCAGCCCTACCTGCTCAAGATCGCCATCGACCACCACATCCTCCCGCGCGACTGGCTCGGCCTCACGTGGGTGGCGCTCGCCTTCCTGGGCGCGCTGGTTCTCCTCTACGCCCTCCGCGCCTGGCAGAGCTATCTCACCCACCTCACCGGCCAGCGCGTGCTTCACGATCTCCGGCAGGCGCTCTTCGCCCATGTGCAGAAAATGGACGCCGCCTTCTTCGACCGGAATCCGGTCGGGCGCCTCATGACCCGCATCCTCAACGATGTGGAAGCGGTGAGCGAGGTCTTCACCTCGGGCCTGGTCTCGATCCTCGGCGACGTGGTGACCCTCACCGGCGTCATCGTGGTGATGCTGGGGATGAACTGGAAGCTCGCCCTGGTCACCTTCTCGCTGGTCCCGCTCCTGGTCGCCGTGGCGGCGTTCTTCCGCGCCAAGGCGCGTACCGCGTACCGGCTCGTCCGGACCCGGCTGGCCCAGCTCAACGCCTTTCTCCAGGAGTCGCTCCAGGGGATGGCGGTGATCCAGCTCTTCACGCGGGAGCGGCAGGAGTTCCTGCGCTTCGCCGAGCTGAACCGGGAGCACCACCGGGCGCAGTTCAGGTCCTCGGTGTACGATGCCGCCCTCTACGCCGCGGTGGAGGCGATCGGCTCGGCGGCGGTGGCGATCCTGCTCTGGCACGGCGGCGGCCAGATCTGGGAGGGCGTGCTCACCTTCGGCGGGCTCGTCGCCTTCATCGAGTACACCAACCGCTTCTTCCTTCCGATCCGGGACCTGGGCGCCAAGTACACGGTCATGCAGTCGGCCATGGCCTCCTCGGAGCGGATCTTCGGCCTCCTGGATCATCGGCCGTCCATCGTCTCGTCGTCCCGTCCGGTGAGGGCGGAGCCCGTCAGAGGCGCGATCGAGTTCGGGGATGTGTGGTTCGCGTACGGGGGGGAGGAGTGGGTCCTGAGCGGCTGCTCCTTCAGGGTCGCTCCCGGTGAGCGGGTGGCGCTGGTGGGGGCCACGGGGGAAGGGAAGACCACGATCGCGCGGCTCCTGAACCGCTCCTACGACGTGAGCCGGGGGCAGGTGCTGGTGGACGGGGTGGATGTGAGGGAGTGGGACCTGGCCGCGCTCCGCCGGCAGGTCGGGCTGATCCCCCAGGACGTCTTCCTCTTCACGGGAACCGTGGAGGCGAACCTCAAGCTCGGCGCCGACGGCGTGGTGCCCGCGGATGTGCTGGCGCGGGCCGTGACCATGGCCAACGCCAGGGCGTTCATCGAGAGCCTCCCCGACGGCTACCAGCAGGAGCTCAGGGAGCGGGGAGCCAACCTCTCCCACGGTCAGCGCCAGCTCCTGGCCATCGCGCGCTGCCTCGTGTACAATCCCGCCGTGCTGGTGCTCGACGAGGCGACTTCCAGCGTGGACCCCGAATCCGAGGCGCTGGTCCAGCAGGCGATGGGCCGGCTCCTGGCGGGACGGACGAGCCTCATCATTGCCCACCGGCTCTCCACCATCAGGATGGCGCACCGGATCCTCGTCCTCCACAAGGGCCAGGTCAGGGAAGAGGGGAGCCACGCCGATCTCCTCCGCCGGCGCGGGCTCTACGCTCGGCTCTACGAGCTTCAGTGCGGCAAGTGAGGCGTGAGAGAATTTGACCGCGCGGTCTACCGCCTCGTCTTCCAGATTCCGCGCGGGCGGGTTGCCACCTACGGCCAGATCGCGGCGCTCCTGGGATACCCTCGCGCGGCCCGCGCCGTGGGCGCCGCGCTCAAGCGCTGCGGGCCCGAGCTGCCCTGGCACCGGGTCTTGAACCACGGGGGCGGGATTAGCCTGCGGGCCAACGTCGCCGGGATGCTCACCCAGCGGATCCTGCTTGAGCGCGAGGGGATCCCGCTCCGACGCGGGAGGGTGGACCTCAAACGCCACCGCTGGGCCGGCCCGCGGCGGCGCCCCAAGGTGACGCTCCCGGCCCTGGAGAAAATTTAGGGAAGGCTGCTGAAGATCTGGTTCGAGCGCGGGCTTTGCCCGCGCAACCGACGAGGGAGGTTCGGAAGGGGGGCGAAGCCCCCCTCCGAGGTTCCTCTAGGAGGCAAGCGATGAGGCTCGGATTGAACCTGAGTTACTCAGGTCCCACCTTTTCCCTGAAC
>JACQRS010000238.1 GCA_016206385.1 Candidatus Rokuibacteriota bacterium
CCCACCTCGCGATGGTGGGAAGGCTGTTGAACGGGGGCGCATCGCCGGCGAACTGCGCCAGGAACACGGCCGGTCCGAGCAGAGTTCTCATTGCGCTCACCCTCCGTCACGCTGTCGCTTTCGGCGCACCTCGTGACGACAGCCCTAGAGCAAGAGCCCAGGCAGCCACAGAATCAACTGCGGGAAGTAGATGATGAGGATGATGACCACCAGGAAGCCGAAGAAGAACGGCACGAGCTCCTTGACGCCCTCTGTGATGGGCGCCTTCGCAATGGCGGAAGCGAGCAGCAGGCAGAGCCCGTAGGGCGGCGTGATGAGCCCCACGGCGAGAGAAACGACGGAGATGACGCCGTAGTGCACCGGGTCCAGGCCGGCTGCCTCCACCGTCGGTGCGAAGAGCGGGACCATGAGCACCATGGCGGGAAGGGCATCGAGAAACGTCCCGAGTACGAGCCAGCAGAAGACGATGAACGGGAGGAGCCAGTGCGCCGGGAGGTCACGCACGACCTCGAGCAGCATGTTGGGCACCTGGAAGTACGACAGGACGTACCCGAAGAGGGAGGCGGCGGCGAGCGCGAACAGGGGGAGGCAGGCCAGCTCGGCCGTCTGCTTGAAGATATGGGGGAGATCAGCCAGCTTGATGGTCCGGTACACGGAGGTGCCGAGGAGCAGCGAATAGAGGACGGACAGGACGGCGGCCTCCGTGGCCGTGACGAATCCCATGACAATCCCGCCAATGACGACCACGGGGACCCCGAGGGCCAGCATTGAGTCCTTGAAAGCCCTCTGCACCTGCGGGAAGGAGAGCCGCTCTTCCTTCGGGTAGTTCCGGCGCTTGGCGGCCACCCACACGATGCCCATCTGGAGCAGGCCCACCAGGATCCCAGGAATCACGCCGCCCAGGAACATGGCGGCGATGGACGTGTTGTTGAGCGAGGCCCACACGATCATAGGGATACTGGGCGGTATGATGACCCCGATGACGGAGCTGGCCGCAGTCACGGCCACCGTGAAGCCGCGGTCATAGCCCCGCTTCATCATCTGCGGGATGATGATGCTGCCTTCGCCCGCGGTGTCGGCTGTGGACGACCCGGAGACGCCGGCGAAGATCATGCTGACCGCCACGTTGACCATGGCCAGGCCGCCGCGGATCCAGCCCACCATCGCCTGCGTGAGGTCCATCAGCCTGCCCGTCACCTGCGCCTCGTTCATGATGTTGGAGGTCAGAATGAAGAGCGGCACCGCGAGGAGGACGAAGGAGTCCACGCCGAAGAAGAGCCGCTGATTGATTGTCCACGGCTCCAGCCGCGCCTCGGTGAAGAACGGCACGATGCTGGACGCCAACAGCGCGAAGGCGACCGGAACCCGCAGACAGAGCAGGAGCGCGAACACCACGAACAGGAGGATGCCCTCGAGGGTCATTGGAATCCTACTCTCCTCGCCGGCGAGGCTGCCCGCTCACAGGCGGCGGACCGATCAATACACGTCGGTAGGCTGTTCCGGTGCATCAGGCCCGTCGCGCCCGCAACAGGTCCCACAACTGCTCGAGGGCGAAGGCGATCATCGAGACGGCGGACACCGGTATCGCCATGTAGATCCAGGCGAGCTGCAATCCCGAGGTTGTGGAGACCCGTTTCATGCCCATCGGTACAAACCGGATGGCGCCGAGCAAGATGACCGCCGCCACAGCGAGCATGATCGCAAGGACGAAGACGTCCACCAGCCGGCCGTACCGCTCCTCGATCCACGTCGGCACCAAGTCGATTAAGAAGTGGGTCTGTTTTCGGACGGCGACCGCAGCGCCCAGGAACAGCATCCAGATGAAGGAGAAGCGCGAGATTTCCTCAGTCCACAGGAAGCGAGGCACGACCTCGACGTATCGGGAGAAGACCTGATACGCCACGACCGTGGTGAAGACAGCGTGCTTGCTGGTCGTGAGGATGACCTGCTTGCTCGCCCACAGGTCCAGGACTCTTCGCACGCCCAGGGACATACTCACATGTTCCTGCTAGCGCATGGAGTCGATTTCCTTGAGGAGGTCCATCAAATTCCACTCTTTGGCGTACTTCTCCCACACGGGGCGGACCGCCCCGATCATGGATCCCACGTTAACTTCCGTGAAGGTGACGCCCTTCATCTTCGCCATGCGGGCCAACGAGGCTTCGTCCTCGGACGATTCGATGCCGCGCTCGTAGCGGGCTGCCTCTAGCGCCGCCTCGCGCACGATCTTGGCCAGGTCCGGAGGGAGCTTGGCGAGCGTCTTGCCGCTCATGGACAGCAGCCGGATGGTGATGACGTGTCGGGTCATCAGGAAATGCGGCGCGGCCACGGGGAAGCCGGCCTTCTCGACATAGATGGCTTCCATCTCCGCGCCTTCCGCCACTCCCTGCTGCAAGGCGTTGTAGAGCTCCGGATAGGATGTCACGACCGGCTCGAGACCGAGCGCCTTGTAGGAGTCAGTGAGCTGGGGGCTGGGCTGGACTCGGAACCGGCGACCCTTCATGTCCTCCAGCCCCTTCACGGGCTTCCTGAAGAACATGTTCCGGACGCCGCCGCCGAAGACGCCGATGATCTCGACGCCCGTCTTCTGCTTGACGATCTCGGCCAGCTTCTGCATGGGGCGACCTTCGACCACCCGGTCGCGCTGCGCGACATTCGTGATCACGAATGGCATCTCCAGCAGCGCGATCTGGGGCACGAATTCACCGAGCTGGCCGGGGGCGACAACAGCGATGTCCACCGTCCCCGCCATCATCCCCTGGAACAACTCCGGCTCGTTGCCGAGCTGGGAGCCGGGGTAGTTCTGAACGAGGACCCTTTTGTTGGTCCGCGCCTCCACCAGCTCCTTAAGCTTGATGATGCCCTTGTCGAAAGGGGTGCCGACGGCCACCTGGGTGCCGGCGATGAGCCGGTACTCTCCGACGGCCGCCATCCCCGGATCCGCGTAGCCCCCGGCAAGCACGGCCAGGGCCAGGCCAGCAACAGTGAGCCGAAGCAGTCTTCCTAGACGGTTCGCACGATTTCTCATTGCCCTCTCCTCCCTGTGACTGCATGTTGTGGGCCGCCTGCCGCGCGCCGAGCGGTTGGACTCAGGCCGCACGGCGCGAACGCCTCGCCGCCTCTTCGTGGAGGAGGCGAATCCACTCCTTCATGTAGAGCCCGTGGAAGTGCCAGGTGCGGCCGCTCACCAGGTTGCCATCGATGCAGAACGGCTCGTCCACGTAGATGCCGCCGCACACTTCCAGGTCGAAGCGGCACTTGGGGACGCAGCTCATGCGCCGACCCTTCACGCAGCCGGCACGGGCGGGGACCTCCACGCCATGACACACGCTGGCCACTGGTTTGTTCTTCTCGAAGAAGTGTCGGGTGATCCGGATCAGGTCCGGGTTGTCCCGGATGTACTCCGGCGCCCGCCCGCCGCTGAAGAAAATCCCCAGGTACTCCTCGGGATTGACGTCGCGAAAAGCGATGTCGGCATCGATCTTGTAACCCTCCCATTCGCGCGTGATGTCCCAGCCCGGCTGACCCTCGTGCATGACCATGTGGTAGCGCCGCTTCTCCGGGCCGGCGACCACCGGCTGGAAGCCCTCCTCCTGGACGCGGAGGTAGGGGTAGAGCGTGTCCACCGTCTCCGTGGCGTCGCCGACGATGATCAGGACCTTGTGCACGAGTCACCTCCATTCAACGCTGGCGCCTGCCAGCCGCCTTCGACGGCTGGGAAGCGGCCGCTCCTCTACTCGCGATTGAGCATCCCCAGCCGGCGCAGGCACTCCAGGCCCTTCCGCACCTCGGCATCGCACGCTTCGAAGGTCGGCAGGTAGGCGAGCCGCGGCGAGATCCAGAAGAACTCGAACGACACGTACCCGGAGTAGCCGATGCGCCGGAGCGCATCGAAGATCGGCGGAAAGTCGATGTGGCCGTCCCCGGGGGCGAGCCGGTGGCTGTCCGGCAGGTGGAGGTGGGCGAGGCACGCACCGGCCTTCTCGATCGCGCCCGGCAGGGAGGCCTCCTCGATGTTCATGTGAAAAGTGTCCCCCACGACCTTGAGCACCGGGGATCCGATCCGCTCCACGTAGCCGCAGCACTCTTCCAGGGTGTGTCCGAGATTGGTCTCGTACCGGTTGAGCGCCTCGAAGCCTGCCAGCACACCCAGCCGCTCGCCGCGACGCACGGTCCCCTCGTAGACGCCGAGGACGCGGTCGAGGCCGGCGCTGCGATCCATGCTCTCCGGGATGGACCGGACGCCGCCGCCGCCGATCACGACGACGGGGGCGTGGAGGTCGGCGGCCAGCTCCAGCACGGACACCATGTGGTCCGCGACGCGCTGGCGCTCGTTCGCATCGTCGGAGGCCATCTTCATGCCGCCCGGGAAGATGAAGTGCAGCCCGCTGATCTCCAGCCCCTTGCTAGCGAGGTAGCGCCGAATCTCGTTGCGCCGCTGGCCGGACGTCTCCGAAGGCACGGCGTGATACATCACGGTGATCTCGACGCCGTCGAAGCCGTGTTCCGCCAGCCGATCGACGACCCGGAAGAGATCCTCGTGCCCGAAATTGGCGCTGCAGGCGCTGACCTTGATGCGTGGCATCCCGTTGCCTCCGTCCTGTGTGTCAACCCGCTACCTCCGACCACGACACGGACCGTCGCTCCTCGATGGAGGCGTGGATCATCCGGGCCAGCACGAGGGCGTGGATGCCGTCCTCCCCGGTGACCGGCGCTTCCCTGCGCGCCTGCACGGCCTCGGCGAAGGCCCGGATCTCTCCCGCGAAGCCGCTAAACTCCTCGTCGAAGAAGAGCGTGTGGGGCATGACGGGCGAGTAGCTCTTCGAGGGCCCCTCCTCGCTGTCGTGCAGGGTAACCGAGATGCCATCCTCGACCGCAAGCCACTTGCGCTCTCCGAAGACCTCGAGGCGCTCCCAAGGTTTCAGCGAAGGGGAGGAGGAGTTGAAGTAGAACGTGCCGATCGCTTCGGAGGCGTACTCCACGTTCACGACGATGTTGTCGTAGGGGTAGTTGGGCTCAGCGAACCGGTTGACGCCGAAGGCGTGGAGGCGGGCGATCGGACCGGCGAGCCACAGCGCGACGTGCAGCAGGTGGCACGCCTGCCCCTCCAGGAGGATGTGCCGGGACCACCCCTGGCACATCTTGACGGCCACCAGCGCGGGGGTGCCGATGGCGCCCGCCTCCATCAGGCGCTTGGCGACCATGTAGGGTGGGGAGAAGTGCTTGACGAACCCCGTCATAACCACGAGCCGCTTCGCCCTGGCCCGCTCGACGATCTGCCGGGCGCAGGCGATGCTCTCGTCCAGCCGCTTGACTCCAAAGAAGAGGAACGGCTTCTCGACGAAGAGGTGCAGGTCGCGATCTACCGCTTCCCGGAGCACCCGGAGCCGGCTTTCGCCGGGCTCGGTGAGCACCTCGACGGCATCCAGCCCCTCCTTGTCGAACATCTCCCTGAAGTCGGCATAACAGGGAAGGTGATGCAGCCGCTGGGTCTTGGAGCGGACGGTCTCGTCGATGTCGGCCCCTGCCACCACACGAATGGGGAATCCGGTCTCCTGCAGTCGGCGGATGGCCGGGAGATGTTTTCCCAGGGCTACGCCACCTAGGCCCACCAGGCCGAGGCGGAGCGGCTTCTTGTCATCGCTGGGCGGATTCTTGACGTTGTACTTGTCCTTTTCGGCCCAGACCGGCGTGTACCCAAATGGAACTGAGAGGAATTCATTTTCCATGGTCAATCATCCCTCATGGTAAAGGCTCAAATCGTGGTCGGCTTTTTTTGGATCGACGGTGGGCCGGGTCGGAGGGTCCGGATCAGCACTGAGTAGCTCATAATTGCCTCAGATGAATTTAAAGCGCTTACATTTTTACCCGAGGTGTGGTAGAATGTCAAGGGAAAATAAAGCGCTTTTATTTACTGCCCGTACGGCGCCGGTGGCCGCAAATGGGTGAGAACACGGACCTGCGAACGAAGAGACGGACCCGCCAGGGGAGCAAATCCGTCAAGCTCGCCGACGTCGCACGACTCGCCGGGGTCTCCACAGGGTCGGTCTCACGCGCCCTCAATGAGCCGCACAAGGTCTCGGCCAAGCTGCGGAGCGCTGTGCTCAAGGCGGTCGCGGAGCTCGACTGGGTGCCCCATGCCGGTGGACGCGCCCTGGCATCGCTTCGCTCCCGGACCGTCGGGGCGATCATCCCGACGCTCGCCAATCCAAACTTCGCGAACGAGATGAACGCCGTTCAGCGGCGCCTCATCGAAGCCGGCTACATCCTGCTCATCGGCTGCTCCGAGTACGATCCAGACAAGGCCCTCATGCAGACGCGGAGCATGATCGAGCGCGGGGTCGATGGGCTGATCCTGGTGGGCGAGAACTACTCGGAAGGCCTCTGGAGACTGCTGGCCAAGCAAGCGCTGCCCTACGTGATCACCTACGGCTTACGGCCAGGCAGCCCGCACCCCTCGGTCGGCGTTGATAATTACCAGGCGTTCGTGCGCCTCACGAACTTCGTCCTCGATCAGGGGCACCGCCGCGTCGCGATGATCGCCCAGAGGACCGAGAACAACGACCGGGCCGAGGCGCGCCTGAGAGGAACCCTGGATGCGCTCACGGCCAGAGGGATTCGGATCCCGGATGGGCAACTCGTCGAGAAGGAGTGGAGCGTCGCGGAGGGACGGGTAGCGTTGCGGGAGATCATGAGCGTCTTGCCACCTCCCACCGTGGTCATCTGTGCGAATGATTTTCTGGCGGTCGGGGCCGTCCTGGAATCGCAGTCGCTGGGCATCGAGGTTCCTAGAGACCTCTCCGTCGTCGGATTCGACGACGTGGAGATCGCGGCCCATCTCTCTCCGCCACTGACGACCATGCGCGTGCCCATGTACCGGCTCGGAGAGCTCACCGCCGACCATCTAATCGCCAAGCTTCGCGGCGCTCCGGTGGCCCACGCGGTCGAGGTGGATGCGGAGCTGATCGTCCGGGGGACTGTCGGCCCTCCGCGAGCTCCCTGAGCCGCGCGCAACCCGAGTCGCCGGATGGCCGCGACCGGGTCGCCCGAGCCCGACCGGATTTCCGGGCCGATACGCTCACCGCGATCAGGAGGAGGCGGGGCGTGAACATCGCACTGCTGGAAGTGAGCCACTGGCACGGGCCCCTCTACTTCGATGCACTGGAGAGCGCCGAGGCCACGGTCGTGGCGGTGAGCGACCCGCATCGGCCGATCGCCGACAAGGTGGCGGCGCGGTTCAAGGCTAGGTCCTACGCCGACTGGCGGGCGCTGCTCGACGCGGAGCGGCCGGAGTTTGCCTTCGCCTTCGGCCGCCACTGCGACATGCCGATGATCGGGGAGGCGCTCATCGCCCGCGGGATCCCCTTCCTGATGGAGAAGCCGTGCGGTCTGAGCGCGGCCCACGTGCGCCGCCTCCGCGACGCGGCCAGGGCCCGCGGGCTCTTCGCGGCGGTGCCTCTGGTTCAGGGCCTCGGACCGCTGGGCGAGGCCGTGGCCGCATCTCGCCGGGGCGGTGGGCCCCACCACGCCTGGTTCCGCTTCATCGCTGGCCCACCCCAGCGCTACCCCGCCGCTGGCTGTGCCTGGATGCTCGATCCTGTGCAGAGCGGCGGAGGATGTTTCATCAATCTCTCCGGCCACTTCGTCCACCTGGCCCTCCGCCTCCTCCCGCGGGTCACGCGCGTCTTGGCTCACATGAGTGGAGCCGTTCACGAGCTGGCCGTCGAGGACTTCGCCTTGGTGGTCCTCGAATCACCCGACGGTGGGACCGCCACGCTGGAGATGGGCTATCTCTTCCCGGATGCCGTCGACCGACCGCGTGAGGTCTACTACAGCCTCCTGGCACGCGGCGGCTGCCACGTCTTTTCGAGGCACCGGATCGGACATGCCACGCCTGGACAGCCATGGCGAGAGGTGCCCATCGATCTCGAGGTCGATCCGCTCTTCGCGACGTTCGTCCGGGCCACGCTGGCGTCCTTCAGGGAAGGACGCGCGGCCCCTGTCGGTCTGGACGAGATGGTTGCTGTGATGGAGGTGATCGACGCCGCCTACGTGGCGGCGCGGACGGGCCAGCCCGTCACCGTCGATATCCCGGGGTTGGTTGCGGCGAGCGGCTGAGCGCGGCGCGACCGTCCGAGGAAATCCACAAATCCCCCCAACCCCCCTTTGCCAAAGGGGGCGAGGGGGGTTTCGCCTGGCTGATGGCCCAATGGTAGGGGCAGGCCCCCGTTGCCTGCCACGACGGGGGTCAGGGGGATTTCCCGGGCAGGGAAGTGAGGGAGTGGAATGCGACTCGACGATCGGATTGCAGTCGTGACAGGCGGCGGGTCTGGCATCGGCCGCGCAACGTGCGCGGTCCTGGCAGGGTACGGGGCGAGGGTGGTGGTCGCCGACATCGACGAGGATGCGGGGCGCGCGACCGTCGAGCAGCTACGGGAGACGGGACACGAGGCGGTGTTCAGCGCGTGCGACGTCACACGCCCCGAGACGGTGGACAGGGTCTTCTCTGCCGCCCTCCAGCGGTTCGAGAAAGTCAACGCCTGCGTCAATTGCGCCGGGATCCTGACGCACACGCCCCTCGAGGAGACCTCCGATCTGGACTGGCAGAGCGTCCTGCACGTGAATCTCACCGGCGCCTTCCACGTCACGAGGGCTGCGCTCAGCGCCATGCGGCGCAGCGGGGGAGGGGCGATCGTCCACCTCGCGTCCCGCATGGCGCTCCGCGTGAAGGAGGGACACGGTGCCTACGCGGCGTCGAAGGCGGGCGTCGTGCAGCTGGCCAGCATGGCGGCTCTGGAGGGGGCGCCGCACAACATCCGCGTCAACTGTATCTGTCCCGGCTTCGTGGATACCCCGATGAATCGCAAGGCCTACGGCGAGGAAGCCTTCGCGGGGTGGTCGGCGGTCTGCCCGCTCAAGCGGGTGGGCCGGCCGGAGGAGGTCGCGCAGGTCATCGCCTTCCTGCTGTCCGACCTGGCGTCCTACGTGACCGGCGCCGTGCTGCCCGTAGACGGCGGGCGCACCCTCTTGTGACGTCGCGACATAGCGGAGATAGCCGCCAACCCCAGAGACGCAGCGGACGCCGAGAAGGCTCTGGGAGACCCGATCCCGTCTCGTACGCTGGCCCTGATCCGCCGTTGAGGATCCTTTGCGGCTATACGTCTCTGGGTGAGGCTTGCTTTCGAATCTCCGTCGGGTTCCGGAAGAGCCGGTCAGTCTCTGCGTCCTCTGCGTCTGCGGTTCAGTGTCCTTCAGAATTGACGTTGGAGTTCACGGACGGCAGGCGCGAAGCCGAGCCAGCTTGTTTCACGGGGGACACGTCGCTCGGAAAGTCGGAAACCTGAGGTCACCTCACATCGAGTGCGTGGCAATACAATTGTCAGGAATGTTGGGCGTTGACTACATTGACTTTCTCAATGCGCATCTTCCGGACGATGCGGAGGATTTCGGATGGGGGGATTGCGGATTTCGGAATGAACCCAAACATTTCACCGCAGAGCCCGTAAAGATCGCAAAGGCCCATCAGGTTTCAACCGCCTGGGCCCAGCGCCTGGGCCAAAATGTTCCGGGCTGTATCACGTGCTGTCCCCCGCTGTTCCTTCGGATATGGGGGATTCCTTTGCGCGCTTCGCGCACTTTGCGGTTCAAGTGCAATTTCTGGGATGAATACTAAGAGCCGAGAGCGGAGAGGTTCGGGGAGGGCTCGGACAGTCCGCGGACAGGGCTTTGCGGTGTGTTGCGCTGGGAGGGGTGGGGACGCAGCGGGGAGTGGGCTTCAACGAAATATGTCCAGCGGGTAGCCAGAGCTTGGGGGCGCAATGGCCTACGGCTTCTTGGCTTCGACCCCCAGGTCCTCCGCCCGCACCAGCACCTGGATGAAGGCCCGGGCTCGCAGGCTCGCCAGCCAGTCTTTCCGTTTGGCCTCGAACTTCTCTTGGAAG
>JACQRS010000239.1 GCA_016206385.1 Candidatus Rokuibacteriota bacterium
GCCCGGCGGGAGGTGGAGTCCCTGGCCAGCAGGGCCCCGCGGGACCCGCGGATCTGGATGAAGCTCGGCGCGGTCTACTACGAGCAGAAGCAGTACGACAAGGCAGCGGAGGCGTTCCAGCGGGTCGTCGTGCTCGAGCCCACCAACCTCCGCGCCCGCTACTTCCTGGCTGCCACCTACATGGATGCGGAAAAGGACGCCGAAGCCCAGGCGGAGCTCGAGCGGATCCTCCGGGCCGACCCGCGCTCCGTGGACGCCCGCGTTCAGCTCGGGTTCCTGCACGGGCGAGCCAAGCGCTACGGGGAGGCCATCAAGATCCTCCGGGAAGCGGTGAACCTGGAGCCGCGCCGACCGGAGCTCTTCCTCTACCTCGGGACCGCCTACTACCGGGCGCAGGAGTACGACCGCGCCGGCGCCACGCTCACGGAGGGGTTGTCCATCGACGACAGGCACAAGGATCTCCACTTCCAGCTGGGCGTCGTCCTGGAGAAGCAGCAGCGCTTCGAAGAGGCCATCCGGGCCTTCCGGCGCGTCATCGAGCTGGATCCCAAACACGCCGAGGCGTACAACTACGTCGGCTACATGTACGCCGAGAAGGGGATCAACCTGGAGGAAGCCATCCAGCTCATCAACAAGGCCCTGGAGTTCGATCCCGAGAACGGCTACTTCATCGACAGCCTGGGGTGGGCCTACTACCAGCAGGGACAGTACGCCGAGGCGCTGCGCGAGCTCAAGCGCGCCGTGGCGCGCGCCAAAGAGGACCCGGTGATTCTCGACCACCTGGGCGACGCCTACGTGAAGACCGGCAACATCGAGGGGGCCCTCGGTGCCTGGGAGAAGTCCCTCCAGCTTGACCCCGCAAACGAGTCGGTGAAGAAGAAGCTTCAGGAGACCCGGGAGAAGCTCCTGAAGATCAAGGGTGAGCGCTCGAAGGTCGAGCCGTAGCCTCACGGCGGCCCTCGCCCTGCTCCTGGCCGGCTGCGCCGGCCTTCCCGCCCCGTCTCCCGCGCCGCTTCCCCCGGAGGTTCACCGCCTGCTCGACGCCATGGACCGGCGGTGGCAGCAGTTCGAGGATCTCAGAACGCGGGCCGAGATCACCGTGCACCGGGGACGTCAGGTGGAGCGCCTGTCGGGAGTCCTCCTCCTGAAATCCCCGGACTCGCTCCGTCTGGAGGCGCTCTCGCCCTGGGGCCAGCCGTTCCTGGTGATCACCGCCGGCGGAGGGTCGTTCACCCTCTACCACGTGGGAGAGAACCGCGCCCTGGTGGGACCGGCCTCAGCGCGCGCCACCGAGCGGTGGCTGGGCTTCGCGCTTGAGCCCCGCGAGCTGGTGGCAATCCTGTTCGGGCATGTGCTGCCGATGAAGGCGCCGCTGACCGGCGCGCTCAGGCCTGCCGGTGGGTCGGGGCTCGCGCTGGAGCTCCAGGGGCCCAGAGAGGTTCAGCGAATCTGGATCGACGCCGAGACCTTGGTGGTGCGCCAGGTGGAGTGGACGGGAGAGGACAGGCAGCTCCGCGTGACGTACGAGGGCGGCGGCCCGGCTGAGCCACCCGCCATTGTCACGCTGAGCGCTCCGGAGCCGGCCCTGGTTGTTTCAATCCGCTATTGGAACCCGGAGGTGGGTGTTGGGCTCCAGGCCGAGCGCTTCACTCTCACCCTCCCTGACCACGCAAAAATCCAGCGTTTCCGTTGACATACGGTGTTTGGCGGTGATAGGGTAGGTTGCTCGTGCGAGCGAGGGGTGCGCGGCGGCTCGTACTTCAGACCTCGGCCAAGGTCAACTTGGCTCTCGAGGTCTTAGGGAAGCGGCAGGATGGCTACCACGAGCTGGTCACGCTCCTTCAAGCCGTGGACCTCTTGGACCGGCTCGTCCTGGAAGAAAGCGAGACGCTCACGCTCACGGCCGATGATCCGGGGCTCCCCACGGGCGAGGGAAACCTGGTGGTTCGGGGTGCCCGGCTGCTGCAGGAGGCCGCCAAGGTCTCCCGGGGAGTCCGGGTCACGCTCCGCAAGCGAATCCCGGTGGGGGCGGGGCTGGGGGGCGGTTCCAGCGACGCTGCGGCAACACTGTGGGGCCTGAACCGGCTCTGGGGGCTCCGGTGGCCGGTTGACCGGATTGCCGAGCTGGGCGTCGAGCTTGGGATGGACGTTCCGTTCTTCCTCCGGGGCGGGCGAGCGCTGGCGACGGGTCGGGGAGAGATCTTGAAGCCGCTCCCATCCACGCCGAGCCTCGCGCTGGTCCTGGTCAATCCGAACTTCTCGCTCTCGACAAAGGATGTGTATGGTCGGGTGCCTCCGGATGTCGCGGGAGACGGATCCCGGGCCGAGGCGCTGGTCGCGGCGCTGGCTACGCGGAGCACGACCCGCGTGGCGGCAAGCCTGTACAATAGCCTGGAGGCAGTGGTGGAGCCGGCGTACCCCGTTATCGCCCGGATCAAGGCGGCGCTGCTCGCGGCCGGGGCGCTGGGCGCGGTGATGTCAGGAAGCGGTCCCACGGTGGTGGGCGTGGCGCGCTCCCTGGACCACGCCAAGCAGATCCGGGCTCGCCTCACGACCGGCGCGTGGTCTTGCTGGGCCGTGCGAACCGTGCCCGGGCCGGCGATCCGCGTCACCCAAGGATGAGCGAGCTTCGTTGGGGCGTGGCCAAGTGGTAAGGCGCGGGACTTTGGATCCCGTATTCGGGGGTTCGAATCCTCCCGCCCCAACCAATAATTTCCGATCGAAGGGTGCCCGTCAGGGGCCAGGCC
>JACQRS010000255.1 GCA_016206385.1 Candidatus Rokuibacteriota bacterium
ACATCACCCTCTACCGCGACGACCTCGACCACCATCTCGAACACCCCGAACTGCGCAGCACCGACATCCCCTTTGACCTCACGGGCCGCCACGTCGTCCTCGTGGACGATGTCCTCTTCACGGGGCGCACGGTCCGCGCCGCCATGGACGCGCTTGTGGATTTCGGCCGGCCCCGCACGATCCAGCTCGCCGTGCTCATTGATAGGGGACACCGCGAACTGCCCATCAAGGCCGACTACGTGGGCAAAAACATTCCCACGGCGCCCTCGGAACAGGTCCATGTCCGCCTCGTGGAGGAGGACGGCGCGGATGAAGTCGTGGTGACGGCGTAATCCCATGCCCGCCCTGAGCCAACGCCACCTCCTGGGCATCGAACCGCTGCTGCCCGGCGACATCCGCACGATCGTGGAAACGGCCAAGTCCATGAAATCCATCTCCAAGCGCGCGATCAAGAAAGTGCCGGCGCTGCGCGGGAAAACGATCGTGAACCTCTTTCTCGAACCCAGCACACGCACGCGCTCCTCGTTCGAGATCGCCGCCAAGCGGCTCTCGGCGGACACGCTCACGCTCTCCGGCACGGGCACGAGCCTCTCGAAGGGCGAAACGCTCATGGACACCGCCCGCAACCTCGAGGCGATGGCGCCGGACGCGATCGTGATCCGCCACTCCGCCTCCGGCGCACCTCACATGCTCGCCCGCATCCTCGAACCTCCCGTGATCAATGCCGGCGACGGCTCGCACGAACACCCCACGCAGGCACTGCTTGATCTGATGACGGTGGAGGAACGCAAAGGCCCCGTGAAAGGGTTCAAGGTGGCCATCGTCGGCGACATCGCGCACAGCCGAGTTGCACGGTCGAACATCTTCACCCTCACAAAGATGGGCGCGCTCGTCTGGCTCTGCGGCCCCGCCACGATGATCCCGCGGGAGGTTGAGCAACTCGGCGCGCGCGTGACGAACAGCATGGATGAGGCGCTGGAGGGCGCGGACGTGGTCATGATGCTGCGCATCCAGCTCGAACGCGGCAGCGGCAGCCTCTTCCCCAGCGTGCCCGAATATGCCGCCACGTATGGGCTCAACCGTGCGCGGCTGAAAAGGGCCAAGCGCGACGTCGTCGTCCTGCACCCCGGCCCGATCAACCGCGGCATCGAGATCGCCAGCGACGTGGCCGATGGCGAGTTCTCCGTGATTCTCGACCAGGTGGAAAACGGCGTCGCCGTGCGGATGGCCCTCCTCTACCTGCTCATCACACGCCCCGAAGGGCGCGGAGGCACCGCGTGAGCACCGAAACCGCGAACCCCACACTGCTTATCGACGGCTGCCGGCTGGTGGACCCGGAGACGCGCTACGATGGCCCAGCCGGCCTCTGGATCGAGCGCGGCGAACTGAAGAAGATCGCACGGACCGAGACGGAACGGCAGGCACTGCGCGCGCGCGTCGCGGCGACGGCCCCGGAGGCGCTCCGGCTCGAGGCCGACGGCCTCCTCGTCTTCCCCGGCCTCGTGGATCTCCATGTCCACCTCCGGGAACCAGGCTTCGAATACAAGGAAACGATACGAACGGGGTGCGAGGCGGCGGCACGCGGAGGCTTCACGGCCATCTGTTGCATGGCCAACACCAACCCCGTGAACGACTGCCGCGCCGTTACGGAATTCATCTGCGCCCGAGCGGCCGAGGTCTCCGGCGTCGCGGTGCACCCCATCGGCGCCATCAGCAAGGGGCTGGAAGGCAAGGAGTTGGCGGAAATCGCGGAGATGAAGAAGGGCGGTATCGTGGCCGTGAGCGATGACGGCCGCCCCGTGGCGGACTCCGCGCTCATGCGGCGGGCCCTCGAATACGCGCGAACCTTCGATCTCCGCGTCGTCTCACATGCCGAAGACAAGGCCCTCGCCGGGAGCGGCTGCATGCACGAGGGCGCCGTCTCCACCCGGCTCGGGCTCGAAGGCATCCCCGCCGAGGCGGAGGAAATCATGGTGGCGAGGGACATCCATCTCGCCGCGCTCACCGGCGCCCGCCTCCACATCGCCCACGTCAGCACCGCGGGCAGCGTGGAGCTCGTTCGACGGGCCAAGGAGAAAGGGCTCGATGTGACCGCGGAGGCCGCGCCCCACCACCTGCTCCTCACCGACGAGGTGCTGGGCGGCTCCGGCGCGTACGACACGCGCTACAAAATGAATCCCCCCTTGCGCGCGAGCCGCGACATGGACGCCCTCCGCCGCGGCCTCCAGGACGGAACGATAGATTGCATCGCGACGGATCACGCACCCCATTCCGAGGACGACAAGAACGTGGAGTTTCACCGGGCGCCCTTCGGCGTTGTCGGGCTCGAAACGGCCCTCGCGGCGGGCCTCTCGCTGGTGCGCTCGGGCACCCTGAGCCTGGCGCAGCTCGCGGAAAGGATGAGCCTCGGGCCGGCGCGGCTTTTCGGCCTTCCCCACGGGCGAATCGCGGAGGGACGCCCCATCTCGCTCGCCGTGATCGATCCGAATCACAAGTGGACGGTGGACGCCCGCCGGTTCCGCTCGAAAAGCCGCAACAGCGCCTTCGAGGGCTGGACGTTCGAGGGCGACGTGGCCTACACCCTCGCGCAGAGGCGGTTGAGCTACGCGGCCGAATGGGCGCGCCCGTTGACCGCAATCTCCGAGCCGGCCGGCGCTCCAACACAGAGGCGGATCGCCGGTGTCTAGAGAAACGGAAACCCCATGACCCGAAACGGCAAACCCACCCTCGGCCTCCCGGCCCTCCTCGCCCTCGAAGATGGCGCTGCGTACCCGGGCCTCCATTTCGGTGACGAAGGCGAGAGCGGCGGTGAAGTCGTCTTCAACACCGCCATGACCGGCTACCAGGAAATCCTCACCGATCCCTCGTACAAGGGCCAACTCGTGGTCATGACCTATCCTGAAATCGGCAACTACGGCGTGAACACGGAGGACGTCGAATCGGCCCGGCCCCACGCGGGCGGGTTCATCGTCAAGGAATACTGGGACGCCCCCAGCAACTTTCGCTCAACCCAATCCCTCGGGGCGTACCTCCGCCGATGGGGCATCGTGGGCATCTACGGCCTCGACACGCGCGCCCTCGTCCGCCGCCTCCGCGACTGCGGCTCCATGCAGGGCCTCATCTCCACACGCACGCTCGATCCGAGGAAATTGGTAGAGAAGGCGAAATCACTCCCGAAAATGGTCGGCGCGGACTGGGTGAAGTCGGTCACGTGTCCGGACGCGTACGTCTGGAAGGGAAATCTCTCCGGCGCCAGCCCGGCCTCCTCGCCGCGCTTCCGCGTAGCGGCCTTCGACTACGGCATCAAGTTCAACATCCTCCGGATGCTGGCCCACGCCGGGTGCGAAGTCACCGTTCTGCCCGCCACCACACCGGCGGAAGCGGTCCTCGAAGCGAACCCGCACGGCATCTTTCTTTCCAATGGGCCGGGCGACCCCCAGGCCGTCACGTATGCCATCGAGAACATCCGCAAGCTCCTCGGCAAGAAACCGATCTTCGGCATCTGCCTGGGGCATCAGCTCCTCGCCCTCGCGATGGGCGCGCGCACGTTCAAACTGAAATTCGGCCACCATGGCGCCAACCATCCGGTGATGGACATGGAAACCGGCAAGATCGAGATCACGAGCCAGAACCACGGATTTGCCGTGGACCCCGCCACGATAGGGGACGGCGGCGCCGGTCTGGCCAAGGGTCTCAAGTGGACTCACAAGAATCTCAACGACGGGACCGTGGAAGGCATGCGCCATCTCGAGTTGCCCGTCTTCTCGGTCCAATACCACCCCGAGGCCTCACCGGGACCCCACGATGCGAGATACTTGTTCGACAGATTCATGAACTTGATGAAAGATGGCGCCTCGTGAGGGAGGCCCTCCAGCCGGTAACGCCGGGGGATTGCCGCGGCGTCAAGCGTCCGCGTGGAACACCCCTGAGCACGAGCCCCCATGCCTAAGCGCACCGACATCGAAAGCATCCTGATCATCGGCTCCGGGCCGATCGTGATCGGGCAGGCCTGCGAGTTCGACTACTCCGGAACCCAGGCGTGCAAAGTGCTCCGCAAGGAAGGCTACAAGATCATCCTCGTCAACTCGAATCCCGCCACGATCATGACCGATCCCGAAACGGCGGACCGGACATACGTGGAGCCGCTCGTCGCGCCGCTCGTGGCCAGAATCATCGAAAAGGAGCGGCCTCAGGCGATCCTGCCGACGCTCGGCGGGCAGACGGCCCTCAACCTCACAATGGAGCTCGTGGAGATGGGCACGCCCCAGGCGTGCGGTGCCGAGATCATCGGCGCCCGGCCCGAATCCATCCGCAAGGCCGAGGATCGCGATCTCTTCAAACAGGCGATGGCCAACATCGGCCTCGAAGTGCCCCGCAGCGGCTATGTCTCCTCCGTGGAGGAGGGCCTCCACTTCGCCGCCGAGGTGGGCTATCCCCTCATCCTCCGCCCGTCTTTCACCCTCGGAGGCACCGGCGGCGGAATCGCCCGAAACAAGAAAGAACTGGTGCGGGCCCTCGACTCCGCCCTCGCCCTCAGCCCCGTGCACAAGGTGCTCGTCGAGGAATCCGTGATCGGCTGGAAGGAATACGAGCTCGAGGTGATGCGCGATCGGAAGGACAACGTGGTGATCGTCTGCCCGATCGAAAACTTCGACCCGATGGGCGTACACACCGGCGACAGTATCACCGTGGCCCCCGCTCAGACGCTGACCGACCGCGAGTATCAGGCGCTGCGCGACGCCTCCATAAAGGTCATCCGCGAGATCGGCGTGGACACGGGCGGCTCCAACATCCAGTTCGCCACCCACCCGGCCACCGGGCAGATCCAGGCCATCGAGATGAACCCCCGCGTCTCGCGCAGCTCCGCGCTGGCCTCCAAGGCCACCGGCTTCCCGATCGCGAAGATCGCCTCGCTCCTCGCGGTGGGCTACACGCTGGACGAGATCCCGAACGACATTACGAAGAAAACGCCCGCCTGTTTCGAGCCGACGATCGACTACGTGGTCACGAAAGTGCCGCGCTTCACCTTCGAGAAATTCCCCGGCGCGGAAAACGTGCTCACCACGCAGATGAAATCCGTGGGTGAGGTGATGGCGATCGGACGGACGTTCAAGGAATCGCTCCTGAAGGCGGTTCGCTCCCTCGAGATCGACACGTACGGCATCGAGACGCGCCCGCGCTCCCTCGCAGCGCTCCGCCCCGCCGCGCGCCGCCGCGAGGTGATGCGCCGCCTCAATCGGCCGTCCTCCGACCGGCTGTGGCTCCTCGCGGAGGCGCTTCGGCTCGGCATCGGGATCCCGCGGCTCTACCGGAAGACCGGGATTGACCCCTGGTTCCTGACGAACCTCGTGCAGATCCTCGAGGTCGAACGCGAGGTAGGCGGATTGCGCCGCGCGCGCGGTGCCCGGCAGCGCGACCTCCTGCGCCGCGCCAAAGAAATCGGCCTCTCGGACATTCGCATCGCCCGCCTCACCGGCCTCACGGAGGCGAAGGTGCGTGCCCTGCGCAAGTCGCTCAAGATCGAGCCCGCGTACAAGGCGGTGGATACCTGCGCCGCGGAGTTCGAGGCCGGCACGCCCTACCTCTACTCGGCCTACGAGAGCGAAAGCGAGATGCCGCGGACCGGGCGCAAGAAAGTCATGATCCTCGGGGGTGGGCCCAATCGCATTGGGCAGGGCATCGAGTTCGACTACTGCTGCGTCCACGCCTCCTTTGCGCTCCAGGAGGCGGGCTACGAGACGATCATGGTGAACTGCAATCCCGAGACGGTCAGCACGGACTACGACACATCCGACCGTCTCTACTTCGAGCCGCTCACTCTCGAGGACACGCTCGAGGTCCTGCACCGCGAGCAGCCCTACGGCGTGATCGTCCAGTTCGGCGGACAGACGCCGCTGAACCTGACGCTCGCCCTCGACCGCGCCGGCGTGCCGATCCTCGGAACGCAGGCCGCCTCCATCGACGCGGCCGAGAGCCGCGACCGCTTCGGCGCGCTGCTCAAGCGGCTGCGCATCCCGGCGCCCGCCTACGGCATCGCCAAAAGCGTCCGGGACGCCTTGCGCCTGGCCCGCAAGATCGGCTACCCGGTGATGGTCCGCCCCAGCTACGTCCTAGGCGGGCGCGCGATGGTCGCGTGCTACGACGACGAGAGCCTCAAGGAGTACGTCCAGAAGGCCGTCGCCGCATCATCCCACCCGGCGCTCCTCATCGACCGCTTCCTGTCGGATGCCACCGAGGTCGACGTCGACGCGGTCTGCGACGGCAAGGACGTCTTCATCGGCGGGATCATGGAGCACATCGAGGAGGCCGGCATCCACTCCGGCGACTCGGCGTGCACGCTGCCGACCCACTCGCTGACCCCGGATCAGCTCGCGCGGATCACCGAGTACACCCGGAAGATGGCGCTCGGGCTCAAGACCGTCGGCCTCATCAACATCCAGTACGCGATCAAGGACAACGTCGTCTACGTCCTCGAGGCGAACCCGCGGGCCTCGCGCACGACGCCCTTCGTCAGCAAGGCCACGGCCCTGCCGCTCGCCAAGATCGCCGCGCGGGTCATGACGGGCACGCCCCTCAAGCGCCTGATCCCCCGGGAGCTCTGGAAGGCGATGACCCCGAGCCTGCCCTACACGGCCACGAAGGAGGTCGTCCTCCCCTTCATCAAGTTCCGCGGCGTCGACCCGACCCTCGGCCCCGAGATGAAGTCGACCGGCGAGGTCATGGGCATTGACACCGATTTCCCCCGCTCCTTCATCAAAAGCCAGGCGGCCACGGGCATGAACCTGCCGACCTCCGGCGCGGTCTTCATCAGCGTCCGCGACGAGGACAAGCCGGACATCCTCCCGATCGCGGCGGCGCTGCGGCAGCTCGGCTTCACGATCCACGCGACGAAGAACACGCACCACTTCTTCGAGCGCCACGGCATCGAGACCAAGCGCGTGTTCAAGCTCGGCGAAGGCAAGCCCGACGTCGTGGACCTCCTCAAGCAGCGGAACCTGAGCCTGGTGATCAACACGCCGTCCGGGAAGCGGTCCCGCTCCGACGGCTACGCGATCCGGCGCACGGCCCTCGAGCTGAACATCCCCGCCATCACCAACATCCACTCCTGCCAGGCGGCGATCCACGGGATCGCGGTGCTACGGGAGGCTCCGATGGGCGTCAAATCCCTGCAGGAGCACCACGACCGCCTGTCGTACAAGCCCTCCGTCAGCTAGCAGGGTCTAGCGCCTGTCGAACTCGACCGCGCGCAGGCGGTCGCGGATGACCGATTCCACGCGTTCGCCGTCTCCGGCGAGCACCGGGGCTCGCACGGGGGAATCCGCGCCGGCCTTGCCGCCGAAGGCGTCGAGGATGCTCCGGGCCATGTCGTCCGGGATTGGGATCGCGTCGAAATGGGGCTGACCGGCGCCGCTGGAGCCGTGGTAGTCCGAGCCGGGCGTCAAGAGCACGCGCCGGCCCGCCTTCGCGCCGAAGGCCCTCGCGTGGGCGACGATGAAGTCCGCGGGGCCGCGATTGGCCTTGTACTGCTCGATGCCGTCGAGCCCGGCGGCCAGGAGGTCCGAAAGCAGCGCGTCGAAATCGCGGTAGGACTTGCCCGAGAAGGAGTAGGGCCTTTCTTTATATTTGTAGATCGTATACGGGTGAGCGAGCACCGCGATGCCGCCCGCGGCGTGTATCGCCGCGATCGCCGAGGCGAAATCCGGACCGTCGAGCTCGGCGGCGGCGCCCGCCTCGTCCCCCAGGTAGCGGTCGAACGCGGCGCGCGTGTCGCGCACGTAGCCTTTCGCGACCATCGCGAACGCGAGATCGGGCCGGGTGATCGGTCCGGCCTCCGCCAACAGCGTCTCCTCCCCCGCCGTCGACGCGACGGGGCCCTTGCCCTCGGCCTTGCGCGCCGTGTTCACCTTCAGGAGCAGGACCTCCCGGAGCGCGAGCTGGATGGGCACGCCGTCCTGGGTGGTGAGGGTGTTGAGCTTGGCGATCATCTCGCGGGCGCGGTCGAGCCGAGCCTTGCGGTTCTTGTCCATGAGCGCGCTCAGCCGGGGCGAGCCCGGGTCGATGTTTAGGCCCAGAATGTGCATCGAGTCGTCCTCGACGCTGAGCTCGATGCCGGCGACGACGCGGATGCCGGCCTTGCGGCCGGCCGCGACCGCACGCTCCACGCAGGCGACGGTATCGTGGTCGGTCACCGCGACGACCCGGACCCCGGACCGATTGGCCAGCTCGATGAACGCCTCGGGAGTATCGGAACCGTCAGAGCAGTAGGTGTGGTTGTGCAGGTTGAGCGAGCCGTCCAGTCCCCAGGCCGCCGCCGCTGAGAGGATGAGGGCCCAGGCGCTCATACCCAAAGTATAAGGGGAAGGAGCGGGATTGCGCCAGGAAACAATTCGGAAAGAATCCCGGCGCCGCGCCCAGCTCAACGGGGCGCCGAGCGCCGCCGCGGTCACGCCCCGTTGAGGGCGCGCAAGCTCGCGATGAGTCCCCTGAACCCCGAGCCGCAAGCCGGCGTCGCCAAGAAGGGCTGGAAGGGGTTGCTCGTCGGCTTGACGCATTGGTCCACGATGTCGAGGTTCTTGAGGTACGCGACGAGGGCCGGGGCCTCTCGGCGTGCCGTATCGAGATTATGCCCCTTGGCGTTGAGGAACGCCATGAACGGGTGGGCTTGTGCGCTTGCGAGCGTTACGGCGCAACCCACGGTGGGTTCGTCCCAGTTGCACATCCATTCGAAGGTCTCGGCGATCCTTAGGAGCGCCTCGACCTCCGTCTTGTTGAGCGGGCTCCCGTAGGCAGCCCCGATCATCCGGGCCGTCACCGGCGGTGCTCCCGGGCTGGGCGGCGCCGCATCGGCAACGTTCAGGACGGCCGTCAGAACCGCCAGCAGCAACGTTCCTCTGGTTTTCATGAGTTCCTCCTCCAAAAACGAGACGTTTCGTGGTGCGAAAACCTCAACGTCCGGTCAATCTCGCCGTGAGTCAGGTTCCTTGCACTCGTTGTTGTCGTCCTTGATGCTGTCGATGCGGCCCTGCTTGTTATCGATCCGTTTCTTGAGCTGTTCCCAGACATAGCTGCCGTTCTTGATCTTGCCCTGCAGAGCCTCCAGAGCCGCGATCTCCCGTTCTAGCCGCGGGATGTCCTCGCAGGTCCAATGGCCGTCTCCGTTCCCTTTCTTCGTATCGTCGTGGTTCGGGTGGTTCTCCAGGTGGCAGCGATCGTCCGGATCATGGTCCTTGATCCACTTGATGTCTCGTTGAGCATCGTCGATCTTCGATTGCAGGCTCACCCAGGTCTCCCTGCTGTGCAGGTTCTCGTACTGCTGTCGTTTCCACTGGTGTATCCGATTGACTAGGGTAGGGATGAAGGCGCAGGTCCGTATCGAGGCCTGCGCAGGCGCGGCCTCCCACAGCGTCACCGCGGCGAGCAGCAAGGTCGCGTACGCCGTCCGCTTCGCAAGTTGAATCCCGTCGTCCATGATCTCCTCCTTGACCGTGTCCGGTCGCCGTCGGCTAGTCGATGATTATCCGCCGGTCGCATATCTTCTCGAGATACGCGATCTTCTTGTCGTAGGTCCGGATACGCTTCTCCAGTTTCTTGATCCGGCGAGCATCGGGCGCCGTCTTCGCCTCCTCGTCGGCGAGCTGCTTGCGCGCTCTTAGCTGCTCGTCTCGGAACCGTGGCAAGTCGCGGCAGTCGAGCGGGGGTTTTCCAGGGACTTCGGATGCGACCGAGCCGCCCTTGGGGCCCGGCCGTTGCTTCGGTCCGCTAGGCTTCGCGAGCCCCGCGACGGGGGCCAGGGCCGGCAGCGCGAGGGTGACGGCGAGGACGAACCACGTCCATCGGTGACCGGTCATGACGCCTCCCGGTTCGGCCGGCCGGGACGGCGTTTGAACCTGCCTCGAGTTTAGCTCAACCCGCCTGGTGGGGATAGGAATGTCTCCGTCAAGCCCGGATGTCGTTGGGAGCGTTGCAGAATCCGGTCCGAGGCTCCAGGACTTTCCGTCCGCTTGATGTTCTCCCTCTTGCGGGCGCGCGGGTGCCGATTCTCTCGAGTCCCGAGGTGCCGGGCTCCCAGGTGGGCCCGGGCCTGAGCTCGAGAGGGCGCGTGTCGAAGGCGTCCTTGAGCGGTCGGCGGGAGCCGGCGGGGAGCTCGTCGCCGGGTTCGAACGCGTGCGGAGGCGGGTGAACGCCAAGGAACCCGCGCCCGCCCCACCCGCCCCGGACGCCTCCGGCCCGACGGTTCGCCGGCGCTCTGCGCATGGACCGCGCGGATTCCTTTCTGGCCGCGTTGCCGCCCTCCGGGCCCTCGGGCGGTCAGCTCGTCGTGACCCTCGAGAAGACCCGGCGATTCGCCCCATTCGACCACGACGCGCGCGAGATCGGCGAGGCGCTGGAGCTGCTCTCGCGCGTGACGGGTTCGGCGGTGGACTGCATCGCGGAATCGAAGGCCGCCGTCGAGGTCCGCCTCGGACCGTGGACCTGGAACGCCTGGCTGCGTCCGCTCAACGAGCCCGACAATCTCCGCCTGGAGGGAGGCCGCGTACGGCGTCTGACCGTCATCGCGGGAGACGGGCACAACATCCTCGAGGGGCGCCTGGGCCCGGGGCTGCCCCTGCCATGGCTCCGAGGAGACCGGGACGTGCCCGCCTCGCACGCGCGCATTCCAGAGGAAGGAAGCGACCAGGCCCTGGCCGCCGCCCGCGAGATACGCCGTTAGGGCGGTCGGATCGAGCCGCTCAAACCGCAAGAACCGGGTCCCTGCCCACAGGCGCGATCCCGCGATGGTCGAGCCGCAGTCCTCGCGGTCTAAGCAGCTACGGCTCGAGCCTCTTGACGAACCGCCTGCCCCCGTGGAGGAAGGTAACCTCTCTGCTCGTAATCCTCACCACCATGACGCCAGCGACCGTCTCGCCCTTGCCGACCACCTCATCGTTGACGATGGCTTTGAAGCCCGCGCCATCCGCAAGGATACCCTGAAGGATGACAAGGTCCTCCGCCTTGGGCCCGAGTTGGGACTGGACGGCAGGCGCCGTCGGGCGCGAGGGGCGCAGGTCGGCCACGACGTTTCCCTCGAGGACCTCAGGCGGAGTTTCTGAGGTGGGCGAGGGACGAGGCGCGACGGAAGGCGCCTGGGGCGTTACCGATCCAGGCGCTGGCACAACGGCGGCCCCGGCCGGCTGCTGTTGAACCGTCGCTGTTGGCCGGACCCGTCTGTCTCCCGCCTGTGACGACCTTGGGCCCTCTACCGCCGGCCGGGCGTTGCCATCCGGCCGCTTCAGGAGAAGGTAGAGGACGCTCGCAATGACGATCACCGCCGTCGCGAAGACCAAAGCCGGACTCCTCAGCGCTGTTCCGCCAGCCACGGAGGCCGCCATCCCAGGGACTACCGCCTCGATGTCGCGTATGAGGCGAGCCATGTCGTTGTGAAAGTCCGGGTCTGGCCTTACGCTGCGCCCGTTGCGAAAGGCGAGGTCCTTCATGGTTTCCGGAAGGTCCGAATCGACGGGGAGCGCGGCGTTTGAGACCGAGACCGGTATGATTGGGATGCCGCGTCTGAGGGCGGCCTCGACCTCGATGCGCACGAAATCGCTCGAGTTCTCCAGTCGCCGTTTCCCCTGTTCGTCGGCGGCCGAGACCCAGCGCGGTCCGATCACGACGAGCACGACGTCGCTGCGCCCTACCGCGTCCTCAAGGACCCTGCGGAAATCCATCCCCGCTGGGATACTGTCGATGTCCCGGAAGATGTCTCCCGGGGAAACCGACCGGGTCAAGCGGTCGTAAATCCTGCCGGTAACGTCCTGGCTGTCCTCTCTCCGGTACGAGATGAAGACCTTCGGCATATTTCGGCGGGCCTCTCAGAAGTCTAACACCCGCCCTGCGTGAATACAAGGCCGCGCATGACCTTGCTCCGCAATCCCGCCGTGTGGACCGCCGCCCGCGAGATACGCCGTTAGGTGGGGCGGAGATCCGTCAATAGTCGCTCCAGACCGAGCCCTTGGTGTCGGTGTGCACGCAGTTCACCCACAGCAGGCCGAATTCGGAATCGGTGGCGTCGTTGACGTACCGCCAGCCACCCCGGTCTTGGAACGGCACGCCCTGGCCCTTCGTCACGATTTCGGACGAGTCGGGATGATAGTTCGGAGCTCGCGCCTTGGGAATCGCCGTCAGGTACTTTCCGTTGGCGGTCAAGGACCTCAGGTCGAAGGGATAGAGCCCCTCCATGTCGCTGTAATAGATCGATAGGGCGCTGCGCAGCGCGCCGAGTTGGCCCTTGGTCGACCCCTCTCTCGATTTCCGAACGAGCTCGGCGAACTTCGGCACGGCGATCGCAGCCAGTATCCCGATGACCGCCACCACGATCATCAGCTCGATCAAGGTGAAGCCGCGCGGAGGCCCGCGAGGCGCGAGCGCCGCATGCCGGCGCGGAAATCTAGGGAGCGTCGTGGCCCCGGCCGCGTCCGTCGGTCGGAGGCTTCCTGTTCGGGAAATCGTGATCGACTCCATCGGCGCGCCTTGCCTCGTCCTTGCCGCCTGCAATATAGCCTGGGGGGCGCCGGTCCGCAACGCCACGAGAGTCAGGGGCGGTCAGCCGTCAGGGGTGAAGCGTAGCGGCACGTTCGTCAGGCCTCCCGTATCATTGGACCTCCGGCCACCGGGGTCCGAGGGCCCGCAGCCAGTCCAGTCCGTCCTGCGTGAACGCCGCCAGGGCCGCCTCGGGAGAAGCTCCCAGCGTCCGCAAACGCCCATGGACGAGCTGGGCGAGATGCTCGCCCGCGCTCAGACACGCCAAGGGCGAGACGACGCGCCGGGCCGTCGCCTCCCGGTCGAACTCCGCGCGAAGCGCCGGTGGGAGGCGTCGCAGGGCGACCCACCCGCTCCCGCTCACGCCGTAGGCAGCCGCGAGTTCACCGGCGAGCCCTTCCACGGTGCACGGCACGGGAGGCCGCGTCGCGCCGTCGCCATCGAGGGACGCGCCGAGGCTGAGCTCCCCCGGCGCGCCGCCGGCTGGGAGCGCGACGGCGCCGGCGGCGTGGCCGTCGCCCCGGGCGGTGGAAAAGCCCGGGGCCGTCACCGTCGGCGCGGCGAACGGCCGGTCTTGACTCGAGAGGATCCCACCGGCCCCCGGGAGAGGCCCCGGCGCCGAGTTCGAATTTGTGCGTACCGATGCCAAGGGTTCGGGCGGGCCCGGCGGCGGGAGCGTTTCGCCGCCGTCGCCAAGGACGATCGTCTCGGGCGCGAGCTCGTCGGCCGTTCCCGCCGACGAGCCACCGGACGACTTGAACGTGACTTTCCTGACCACCGAGCTCTTGGTCCAGCCACGGACATCGGCATGCAGCCACTTCACCTGGGCGAGGTCGAGCATGTCCTCGGTGCCCTTGCCGGAGAACGCCGCCCCCCATCTGAGCAGAACGACGTTGGAGCGCTCGTTGGAGGTCCGCAGGCTGGAGCGAGCCGGGGTCGAGACCATGAAGCCCACCTGCTCTCCGGCCGCGGGAATCCAACTCTTGAGCGGGTTCTTCTTGGTGTAGGCGCCGATGTCGGTGCCGACACCCTTGCAGGTCTGACCCGGCCGCAGCCATTCGTAGGTGGCGCCGTGCCACTTGCCGCCGACCTGCGCGAAGACCCAGGGGTTGCCTTCCGTCCCTTCCTTCTCGGGCCATTTTCCCGCCTTGCTGTGCTCGATGCAGAGCTTACCGCTGGAGGCGCCGCCGCCGTTGTCGTCGCCTCCCCCGCCTCCCTTGTCCTTCTTTTTCTTCTTCTTCGTGTCGTCGCCGTGCGCGCAGTCTCCCCCGCCGCCTCCCGTCGACCCGCCCGAGGAGCCGCCGGCGCCCGGCCCTCCGTTACCGAAGCCGTCGGCGCCGCCCTCGAGCGCCGCCTTCCCCAAATCGCGCGCCTTGGCCTCGCCGACGTCGAGCGCGTATTCGGCGGCGACGAAGACCTTCTGCGCGGCGTGGAACTTGGGCGCCAGGTCCTGGGTCTTCTTCTTGATCTGGGCGGCGGACTTGCCGAAGCCGTAGAAATAGGCGACGCCGCTCGACCACGGCTTGAGCGCGGGCTGCCAGAGGTCCCGGCCCGGGTGGACGAGGATCTGCTTCCGGGTCGCGGCCCGGACCGCCTTCCCGACCAAATCCAGCTCAGAGTCTTTCCAGTACTCCTTGGTCTCGACGCCGAGAACGTAGCCCGCGGCGAGATCATCGACTCCTTTGACGAAGTCGGCCGCGGCCTTGGCGAACTTGCTCGGCGGGTATTTCGCCTTCGCTTTCGGCGCGTCCTCGACGCCCAAGAAGAGGATCGGGTATAGCTTGTCACTCACGAGCTCCTGGAGATAGGGCCGGTAGTCCTGGGGGCGGTCGAGATAATCGAAAGGCTTGGGCGGGTCCTTGAACTTGCCGCTGACCTTCTCGATGATGACGTCCAGGTAGATGTGCGTATAGCCGCGGCTCTTGAGGGCCGCGCGGTGACGTTGGCGCTTGGCGGCGGTATCCCCGATGTAAAAGACGATCTGCTCGCCGCCGGCCTTCATCGTGAGGAAGTCGGTCCGATGGAAGTCGGGGCCGGACTTGGAGCCGGCGGCGGCGCTCATCGGCGCGTGCGTCTCCGTCTGAGGTTGGCAGAGCGTATCGTCTTCCGTCGTCGCGCCGTCCCCGCCACCTCCTCCTCCGCCGCCGCCCGACGGGCGCCCTCCGCCGGCGCTGCCGTCGCCCTGCGCCTTCGGCGTGGTCGATGCTCCCGACTGGGGAGCGAGCGCCCCGGTGCCGAGGATCGCGGCCGGCGAGGCCGGCTGGATCGGGGAGATCGAGGCGGTCAATGCCTGGCCGAGGCCGGGCTCGAAGTTCGAGGAAGGCCTGAGCGCGCCGACGGCCGAGGAACGGCCGCTGTTGCGGAAGAATCGGCTCACGCCTCCGTAAAAGGACCGGGCGCGAGACTTGGCCGCGGAGAGCAGCGAGGCGGCGAGCCCCCCCGCGCCGCCGCCCAGCGTCCGCTCGGACGATTCCGGCTCCGCGCGCCGCGAGGGCGCCGGGGCGAGGCCGCCGCCTCCGCCCGAGGTGCCGGCGCCGCCGTTTTCCGCCGCGTTCTTGAACGCCGACAGGCGTCCGCCCTTGGCCGCGGGCGGGAGCGGAATGGCCGGCGCGGGCGCGTCGCGCAGTTCCGGGACATGAGGGGGCATCGTCGCCGGGCGGGCCACGGACACGGGGGGTGGCGCCGGCTCGAAGAGGCCTCCCGTTCGGACCAGCGCCTCCGGCTCCGAGCGCTGCATCGTCGGTTCCCGCCAGCGCCCCACCTCAAGCTTGGCCGCGGGTCCGGAGACCGACACGCCGCGGTGGCGGGTCGGCGGCAGCGCGGTGGAGAGGCGGGCGAGCGCGGCGGCACCGCCCATGCCGAGGACGGCGGCCGCGATCACGACCGGGCGATGCTCCTTGAGCAGAGGCTTCAGCCTTCCCAGCACGTCCCGTGGGTCCGCCATCGCTTCCTCCCGCCGGGATGCTTGGGCTTCGCGACTAGGCTAGCTCCGTTCGGGGGTCAGGGCCACGAAAGGCCCCGTCAAGGCGAGAAGGGGCGGAGGGTGCGGTCCTTTTGCTCGGGTCGCGCCCCGCGCTTTCCTCGGCCTTGAAACGGGACTCGGAGCGGACGAACCGTGGGAGCACCGGCCGCGCGCAGACGGTATCCGCCCAACGCCGCCGGAGGCCTTTCCAGGCGCGCGTATCATAAGGAAACGACCGGTTTTCCGAGGTTGCCGCTGGGCTTGAAGCCGGCTTGCCGACCCATGCGGCCAGCGCGTCGATCGCCGGCCGCGCTCCCGGCTTGGTGGCGGATGTTTCCTCAAGCCGGTTTCAAGCGCTCGTGCGCGAGCGGAAGACGCTCGGGATTGCTTCAGGTTTTCGCTTGAGGAAGGGCTTCCTTCTCCTCCGCGGGCCTTTCCCCTATCCTTCGGCCATGGTCCCAATGGCGCTACGCCTGTCGTCCGCATGGCTTCGGGTCACCGCCGACCGCGTCCCTCGGCCGGCGACGCTGGGCTTGGGAGCGGCCAGCCTCGTTTGCCTTGGCGCGTGGGCTTGGCTCGCCTGGGGAGAAACCGGTCCGCGCGCCATCCCGCTTCTTCTCTCCAAGCCCGCGGCGGAGCGTCGACGCTCCGTCGAGCCTCGCCCCGGCTTGATGGACTACCTCTTGCCGGGGGAAATCTTCGACGAAGACGGACCGGATCTTGCGGCGTTGCTCGACGGCGCGCCCGAGCCGGGCCCGTCCGCTTGGGGAGCCGCGGGCGAAGCGGAAGGACCCGGAGCCCGGACGCCTGCGCCTCGAGCCGGGCGCGCTTTCCAGCCCCCGCGCCGGTCCTCGGACACCGTGAGACGCTGGCCCGGTCAAACACGGCCAGCCGAACGGCCCCTCTCGACCGCGAGCGGACCCGCGCTATCGGCCTCCCTCGCCGCCGCGAGTCTCGGGGCCTCGGGCGCCGCGCCCTCCGCGCCTGGCGCGGGGATCCTGCGGGACGCGCTCCGTTCGACTGCGGCCTCCGCTCCTCGAGCCTTGCCGCGTTCGGGGAGCGGCGCCGCCGCGGCCTCGCTTTCGCCCGTCCTCGCATCGATCGGACTCAGCCCTTTCCCCACCGGTACCGTCAGCCCCGTAGGATCCTTCGGCCCGACCCCGTGGGTCTCCGCGACCGGAGCTCCCGCGCCCGCTCCGATGACGCCGCGGGGATCCGCCTCCTCGGGGGGAAACTCCGGCGAAGGGTCCTCCCCCGCCCCTCCGCCGCAGCCGGCGCCTTCGCCCGGGGACACGGGGCTGATCGGGGCGCTGGCGGCCGCCGCGGCGGCGGCCGCGCGCGATGGGGCGGCGGCGCTGGCCTCCGCGGTGGAGGCCGCCTCCGAGAAGGCGGCCGGCGCCGAGCACGAGGCAAAGCGGTTGACCGGCGAGACGAGGTCCACGGCCCGCGACTTTCGCTCCAAACCCGAGGTGCCGGAGAGCGGGCGCGCCGCGGACAAGCTCACGGATCTCAAACGGGAACTCGAGGGTTCCGACGGGCTCGAGGAGACGATCGGACGGAGCCAAGCGGGCCTGGCGAGGGCGCGTTCCTGCCTCTCGGCCACGGACCTGCAAGAGCTGGAGAGCTGCCAGGGCGGAGTCCCCGGCGCGCTCGCGGGGCTCAAGACCGCCGCGCGCTACGCCCAGGGCGTGGGCGAGACCCTCAAGGGCGACAAGGACCTGCGCCAGGTCCGCAAGACCCTCGAGCGCCACTGCGGCGACCGCCGGCCCGGCTCGTCGAAGTGCTGGGGCATCGGCCGCTTGAACTCGTACGTGTCCACCGCGCAAGGCACGGCGTCGGGGATCCGCGACGAGCTCGACGGCGCGGCGGACGCGTGGGCGGACACAGACGCCGGCGGCAAGAAGGCGGCCGCGCTCGCGAAGCGGGCGGCCGGGCTGCGGGTTCAAATCGACGAGCTGCGCGCGGCGATCGAGGCGGCGGGCGTTCCCCTCCGGCCGGGGGGCATGCCCATGATCGACGCCATCGGCGAGGCCGAGCGCGCGTTCACGGAGGCGGAGCGGGCCTATGCCGAGGCGTCCGCCGGGCGCGGAGACAGCACGGCGGCGGCCGCCCGAGGCAACCAAGCGGCGGCGCGCGGCGCGCTCGCGCTCAACCGGTTGCTCACGCTGCTGGAGCCGCTCTTGGAGCCCGACCCATAGTAAAGGACGCGCGCCCCAACTACTTCGTTTTCGGCTTGTTGTGCACCAGCACTCCGGCCGCGAGGAAATTCTCGAAGGGCCCGTCCACCGTAATATCGAACACTCTCCGGCGCGGCCCGGGCTCGATCGCGACGATCGCCGCGGGCGCGAGCCCCTCGGCCGTCGCGACCGACAGGCGCTCGCCGACGCTCCAGCTCGCGGCCGCGCGGTAGCTCCGGGCGTCGGGGTCGTAGAGCGGATGGACGGCGGTGACGAGAAGCGTCCGGCCGTCCGCCAGCCTGAAACTCAGGGTCGGGGCCTCGCCGTGGTCGAGCCGGCGCAGGACGCGCGCCTCCGACGGACGCCCCGTCTTTTCGTCGTAGGAGACGACCCGCTCGCCGATCGACAGCGACTCGATCGGCCGCTCGCCGGCCGGAGTCCGCACGTGCACGCCGGCGGCGATGCAACCGCTGCAGATCGGCAATTCGGGAGCCCTTTCGCAGAGAGTGCCCCCGGCGGGTGGCGGAGGCGGGGGCTGCGGCGGCGGCTCCGGCGGCGGGGGAGGG
>JACQRS010000240.1 GCA_016206385.1 Candidatus Rokuibacteriota bacterium
AGGATGACGAGGCCGAGGTAGCTGTTGGTGAGCCCGAGGACCTTGTACATCAGATAGACGGGGATGATCAGGGCGATGGCCGGGAGCATACGGAGAATGAGGAGGAACACGCTGAGCAGTCCGCCCCCGAACCGCCACCGGGCGATGCTGTAGGCGGTGGGAACGCTCACAACGAGCGCGGCGAGCATGCTGAGGGAGGAGATGAGGAGGCTGTTGGCGAAGTAGCGTGCCCCGCTCGAGTGGGTGAAGAGGCGGACATAGTGGGCGAGGGAGGGCTCGGCCGGGATCCAGACCGGCGGGTATGCGAAGAAGTCCTCGTTGCCTTTGAGCGACGTCGTCACGATCCAGAAGAAGGGCCCGAGGAAGAAGACGAGCGCTGCGGCCAGCCCAAGGTAGGTCAGCCCGTCGGCCAGCCAGCGGTGGACCAGGTAGCGGTTCGCGCGCCGGACCGACACCCGTGGAGCCGCCGCAACCTCGATCCTCATGCCGCCTTCGCCTCCCGGGAGCGGGACACCCGGAGGAACACCAGCGTCAGGATGAGCACCGCGACGACGATCAGGTACGAGAGGGCCGAGGCGTAGCTCATCCGGAAGTCGCTGAAGCCCACGAGGAAGGTGTTGAAGGCCAGCGTCTCGGTGGACCCCCCAGGCCCGCCGTAGGTGAGGATGAAGATCAGGCCGAAGAGCTTGGTGAGGTCGATCAGCCGGATCATCACCGCCACCGCCATCGTGAATTTTAGGAGCGGGAGTGTGATGAACCAGAAGCTCTTCCAGGGCGTGGCGCCGTCCGCTTTGGCCGCGTCATACAGCTCCTGGGGAATCGACTGGAGGCCGGCGAGGAGGACGAGCATCATGAAGGAGGTGTTGTGCCAGATCTCGACCAGCACCACGGCGAGGATGGCGAGGAACGGTGTCGAGAACCAGTCGAAGTAGACGTCGAGGATACCGAGCTGCCGCCCGAGGTTGTTGATGGCCCCGAACTTCACCCCGAACATCATCCGCCAAGCCATGGCGGCCATGACCGGTGAGATCATGGCTGGGATGGCGAGGACGGCGGTGAGGATCGGGCGCGCCCGGATCGGGCGGTTGAGGAGGAGCGCGATGCCGAGGCCCAGCAGCAGCTCGAGAATCAGGGACGGAACAATGATGACGGCGGTGTTCCACACCGATCCCAGGAAGCGCCCGTCGCGCAGCAGCGCCTCCGCGTAGTTCTTGAATCCCACGTATTCATAGTCGGGGCCGACGGAGAGGTCGAAGTTCTGGAGCGAGAGGTAGAAGGAGTACGCCAGCGGGAAGACGATCACGAGGAGGATCAGGAAGAGCGAGGGCGAGGCAAAGGCAAAGGGCTCCCACTGCTTCCGCTTCAGGGCTAACGCGGACACCCGCATTGGGTTCTCCCCCCTCGACGCGCCCACCGGCCTGGCCCAAGACGCTCTGTGTCGGTGATGAGACCACACGTGCGGAAGGGTGTCAAGGCACGCGTCACACCACGAGCGGCCGACGGATGGGCGCTTTCCCTACCCTGTCCAGGCGTACTTCCTGGCGGCCTTCTCGTTGAGCTCGGTGCCCCAGCCCGGCGCGGTCGGGATCTTCATATGCCCGCTCGTGATTTCCGGCAGCACCGTGAACAGCTCATCCCGGCATGGCGCCTGCTCGGGATCACTCTCCATAATCTTCACGTTGGAGACCGAGGCGCAGAGGTTCAGGCTCTGGAACGTGCTCAGGTGGCCGTTGTAGTTGTGGGGCGCGATGTTCAGCTCGTACGTCTCAGCGAGGTCAGCCACCTTCTTCGCGGCCGAGAAGCCCTGCCACTGCACGTCCACCATCGCCACGTCCATGGCCCCGAGTTCGAAGTACGGCCGGTACTGGCGCACTGTGAGGAGCTGCTCGCCCCCACAGATCGGCGTGCGGATCGAGCCCTTGAGCTGCGCCAGGGCGCGGGGATCCTGGCTGTCGATCTCGAGCCAGAAGAGAGTGTGCGGCTCCAGCTCCCGCCCTAGCCGGATCGCCTCGTTCGGCTTGAAGTTGACGTTGACGTCCAGGCAGATGTCGATATCCGGGCCCACGGCCTCCCGCATCGTCCCAATCTGCCCCACCGCTTGCTTGATGATGTCGCGCGTCGCGAGCTGGTCGTGGGGGCCCAGACGCCCCCGGGTGATCCGGCGCGCAGGCTCGCCCGGCCAGATGATGTTGGTCTTGAAGGCCGTGTACCCCTGCTTCACCACCTCTCGGGCGGCATCCGCCAGGTCGGCCATGGTCTTGAGCGGCTTCACGCCGAAGAGCTTCCAGTTCTCCACGCGGTACGTCGCGCAGTGCGACCAGTACACGCGCTGGGTCTCGCGGTGCGGGCCGCCCATCAACCGACAGACCGGCACGCCGAGCGCCTTGGCCGCAAGATCCCAGAGCGCCAGCTCGAGGCCGGCGATCGCCATTTGCGTCGCCCCGTACGCCGCCTGGCGGGTGTACCGGTACAGGTCCATGTAGTGCTTCTCGACCGGGGTCGGATCCTTCCCGATCAGGCGCTGGCCGAGGTCCTGCACCAACCCGACGAGACCCCGGGTGATGCCGTCGCAGCCGAACTCGCTGTAGCCCGTCAGGCCGTCGTCGGCGCGGATGGCGCAGAACAGCCACGGCCGCGGCGGCATGAACCCCGTGTCCACGACGAAGGTCTCGATCCCGGTGATCTTCATGACGGTCATTTCCTCCGCTTCGACCTCCCGCCAGGCGCGCCATGGCGGGATCGGCCAGCCGTTTCCATCTGCTTCCGCTCCAGGATCTGGTAGATGACGGTGATGTCCTGCTCAGCCATGCCTCTCTTAGCGGTCACAGCGAAAAGCCGCTCCGTCGCTGCTGCCGCCGGCAACGCGATCTTGAGCTCCTTCGCCAGCCCGACGACGATCCCCATGTCCTTGACCATGTTTCTGAGCGGAGCTGCCGACGGCCCGAACTGCCGCTTGACGATATAGGGTGCATTCCTTTCCAGCATCCTGCTGTAGCCCCACGAGTTCCTGAGCACCTCGACAAGCATCTCGGGGTCCACGCCTGCCTTCGTTCCCAGGAGAAGCGCCTCGCAGGAGCTGAGGATGTGGACGCCCACGAGGAGTTGGTTCACCAGCTTGGTCACGGACCCCCCTCCCGCCGGGCCCATGTGCATGACGGTCTTGCCCATCGCCTGGAATACGGGCAGGGCTTTCTGGAAGGCGGCGGCGTCACCGCCCACCATGATCGCCAGCGTGCCGGCCCGCGCCCCTTCCGGCCCACCGCTGATGGGCGCGTCCAGGAAGAACGCTCCGCGCTTGCGGGCGGCTTCATGGATCTTGCGGGACGTGGACGGGTCCACAGTGCTGTGATCCACGAGAATCTGACCTGGCTTCGCGGCGGGGATGACCTCGCTCAGAAACACCCGGTTCGACGTCGGCACATCAGGGAGACAGGCCAGGATGATGTCCACCTCCCGGGTCAGGTGCGCGGCGGAGTCAGCTCCGACGGCGCCCTTGGCCTCCATGGCCTGGATCTTGGACCTGGTACGGGTAAAGACGGAAAGGTCAAAGCCTGCCTTGAGGACGTTGTCGGCCATCCCCTGGCCCATGTTTCCCAGCCCGATGAACCCGATCTTCACTTCACACCTCCTGTGCCTTTCACAAGCCGTAGAGCTCCTTGGCGTTGTCGCAGAGGATCCGGCGACGTGTCTGGAGCGGGACACCCTCGAAATTTTCCTTGATGGCCTTCTGCGATTCGGGCCACGTACTGTCGGCGTGCGGATAGTCGGAGGCCCACATGACCCGGTCCTCGCCGAGGACGTCGACCACGCGCAACCCGACGCGGTCGGTTTGGAAGGTCGCCCATACCTGTCGGCGGAAGTACGCGCTCGGTGACATCGTGAGCTTGAGCCCACCGTGCGCGCCCCAGTACTCCTTCGCATCGAGGAACTTCTGGTACGAGTCGTCCATTCGTTCGAGCATGTAGGGGAGCCAGCCGATTCCGGTCTCGGCCAGGACGATCTTCAGCTCCGGGTAGCGCTCGAGCGATCCAGAGAAGATCACGGCGGCCAACGGCTCGTCCATCTGGAGGGTCGAGCACGAGACGCGGACGCCCATGTTGCCGGCGTCGGTCGCCTTCGGGCCGCTGAAGACAGCGGTACGGAGCCCGCCGCCGAGATGGAAGCCGATCGGGATCCCGGTCTCGGCGGCCGCCTCCCAGAGCGGCTCCCAGGCTTGTTCCCACAGCGGCAGCTCAACCCGGGCAGCCAGGAACATGCCCATCCGAAGACGGAGCTGGTTGAGATGGCGCACCTCGGCCGCCGCGCTCTTGGGGTCGTCGATCGGAATCAGGCCGGCGCCGATGAGGCGATCCGGCGCGGTCGCGCAGAACTCTGCCAGCCAGTCGTTGTAGGCGCGGTAGCACACCCGCCGCAGCTCCGGATCCTTGACCAGCAGGGGCACGATCGGCCCGTACATCACCGTCGCGTCGATCCCGTCGCGATCCATGTCCGCCAGCCGGAGCTCGGTCGTCGTCGGGCGGAGCACGCCAGGCTCGAGCACGCCGCCCCGCTCAAGGGCCAGCCGGCGGCCACCCATCGCCCCCGCCGCCCCTTTGCGGCCGCCCCATGGGTCCCACCTCTCGTCTCCGCACACCCAGTACGGTCCATCCGCGGTGTCAATGACCCTGGGGGCACGCTCCCGCCATTGGGCCGGAACCCGAGTCTGCCAGAGATCTTTCGGCAGCCACTGCAGGTCGATGTGATCGTCCGCCGAAATGATGCGGTACTCCATCACGCCCTCCATGTGGGAGATTCCTGGTCTAGCGAAGGCGTCTCGGCCCGAACTATGCCGTGACGGCTCAGGTCCGACCTGGGCCCCCGCGGCGGGCCGGGGAACCCCGTCGCGCGTGCTATCATAGAGTCACCATGAAGTTTACCGTCGTCCTGGCGCCGGAGGCTGCGGGCGGATATTCGGCCATCTGTCCCACCATCCCCGGGTGCGTGAGCCAGGGTAACTCGCTGGAAGAAGCC
>JACQRS010000247.1 GCA_016206385.1 Candidatus Rokuibacteriota bacterium
CTGGTAGAGCGCGCGATCCGCGGCGTCCAGGAGCTTCTCCTCGGTGGTGGCGTCCTCGGGAAACGTGGCCACGCCGACGGACACCGTCACCTTCCCGAGCGGCTGGGCCACGTGGTGGGGGAACGGGTAGCTCTCGATGGCGGCGCGGAGGCGTTCGGCCATCGCGCCGGCGGCCCCTTTGCTCGTCTCGGGAAGGATGATGGAGAACTCGTCGCCCCCATACCGGGCCCCGAAGTCCACCTGCCGGACCTGGCTCTGCACCATGCGCGCGACCAGGCGGAGGAGGCGGTCGCCAGCCGGATGGCCAAAGTTGTCGTTGTAGTGCTTGAAGTGATCCAGGTCAGCCATGAGCACGGAGAGCATCCGCCGGTAGCGGTACGCGCGGTGAAGCTCGCGCGTGAGCCGCTCCTTGAACGCGCCGTGGGTGGCGAGGCGGGTGAGCGAATCGATCCGGGCCTGCTTGCGGACTCGCCTGAGCGTGCGGCGGGAGTCGTGGGCGAGCTTCTCCAGCCTGAGTAGGGCCCGGACGCGGATCGCCAGTTCCCGGGACGCCACCGGTCGCCGGACCACCTCATCGGTGAGCGCCAGCCCGGCCCAGGCCTTGGAAACCAGCCGCGATTCCAAAATGGTCAGGATCGGCACTCTCCGCGTGCGCCGGTCGGTTCTGAGGCGCCGCAGGAGAGTGACCTGGCGCGGCGGCTTGCTGCCGGCACCCAGGACGATCAACGCCGGGCTCCATCGCTTGACGCTCTGGAGGAGGTCAGAATTGGCCGGAACGATTTTGACGTGACATCCGATGCCGTTGAGCGCTTGGCCGATGGCCACGCCCTCGCCGTTCGAGCCTGACGCGAGGAGCACTCGCGCCCCCTTGACCGTGTCCCTGTGTCGCGCCACGCGGCTTCCCCCAGTGGGGCATCAGAATACACCGGCCGCCCGAGGCCATCAACCTGACGCCACCGCGGGCGGCCGGAGGGCGCCACGTGCGCCCGCGTCAGTGCAAGCCGAGGGAGGAGATGACCCAGTCGGCCAGGGCGAACAGCACCAGCCCCCCGAACACCGCCCACGCCACCCCCTGCCCCCGCTCCCGGTTCACCTCGGGGATCAGGTCCGAGGCGGCGACGTAAATCGTCACGCCGGCCGACAGGGCCAGGGCGTAGCCGCCGAACTGGGCGAGAAGGGAGGTCAACACGACTCCCAGAAGGGTCGAGCCACCCAGGAGCCCCGCCGCCCAGGCCGCTGCCGTGCGGCTCCGTCCCGAGGCGAGCATGACCGAGGCGATGGTGAACCCTTCGGGCAGCTTGTGAAGCAGCATGGCGAAGAACAGGAGAAAACCGAGCGAGGGGCCGGCCAGAAATCCTGAGGCGATGGTGACGCCGTCGAAGAAGGTGTGGACGCCCAGGCCCAGGAGCGCCAGATAGCCCACCGAGGGGTCCAGGAGCGCTTCGGGATGCTCCTCCTCGCCGAAGTGGACGTGGGGGGCCACGCTGTGCGCGAAGCGATGGATGCCGAAGTAGCCGGCCAGGACGAAGAGGAAGGCGTGGGGAAGCTTCTCGACGGACTCGGGGAGCATGCGGACGAAGGCCGTGGCCAGCATGAAGCCGGCACCCACCGCCAGGCTGTACTTGAGAAAGGCTCGGTCCCAGTGCGCCTTGCGGGTGAGCACCAGCGCGCCCAGGAGGTCCGCCAGGCCCGCCACGGCCCCAAGCACCAAGCTCCACTGGTACTGCGTCATGAGCGGAAGGGATGGATCAACGGTCAGGCCGACTCGTTCGTGATCGTCCCACCGGACGGGTCCGACGGCAGGCCGGGCGACGGCGGGGAGGAGACGTCCACCAGTTGGAACCGGCGCATCAAGGCTCCGCCCCGCTCGGCGAGCCATTGCCGGGTGGAGGTGTAGCCGAACCGGAGGGCCGCGCGGCTCGCCTCAAAGCCCATGGAGGGGCCGAAGAGGGGGGACTCCCTGGCCTCGGGCTGGAGGAGGAAAATTTCCAGCTTGGGGTGCTTGGCCTGGAGTTCCCGGAGGCCCAGCTCGAGGAGGTTCTGGCTGGTGATGCGGCTGGACTGCTCCAGAATGGTGTAGATGCCGCGCTCCTTGAGGTGGCCGTGGGCGGCTCCCTCCTGTCCCACCAGCGGCACCAGCGGGTTCACCACCACGACCAGCTCAGCGCCCAGCTCGATGGCCAGGTCGGTGTGGGCCGTATACCCCACCCCGCCGTCCACGTAGTCGCGGTCATCGATGGTGTAAGGCTCGAAGAATCCCGGGATCGCGGAGGACGCCGCGATCGCCCGTGAGATGGGGACCGGTGCCAGCTCGCCGAGGCCGAACACGACCCGCTCGGCCCGGTCCAGGTCCACGGCCGGAATCAGCAAGGTGCGCGGCAGCGTCCGGAAGTCGTTGGACAACCCCTTCGCCTCGAAGGCCCGCCGCATGTAGACCTCGAGCTGCTCCAGCGAGAAAAATCCGGCGGGCAGATCCCCTCGGGACTTCGAGAGGAGGTCGGGGACCGAGCTCCGCGACCCGGTCAGAGAGTTCTTGGCAAACGCCCAGAGCAGCTTGACGAACCGGACCCCGGCCCGTCCGAACGAGTGCCGGTCGTAGACCGAGCTCTGCTGGAAGTTCATCGGGTCCGGAAGCCCCTGGTCGATGATCCGGTAGAGGTCACCGGGCTTGACCCCGTTGGCCATGAGCGAGGCCACCACCGACCCGGCGCTCGCGCCCACGTAGATGTCGAAGTCGTTGGCCCTGAAGCCCTCGATCGACTCGTCCAGGGCCGCCAGAACACCGACCTCGTACATCCCGCCGACGACGCCCCCGCCCCCGAGCGCCAGGGCGCGCTTGACCGGGCGCCGTCGGCCGAACCCGAGCCGCTCGAGCCACCTCACGGGCTTCCCTCTAGTCCTATATTAAGTCGCGTCGCCGCACGCCAGGCGCATGAGCGCGGGGATCTGGGGACGCCGGGCGTGCCGGCGGACTACCACCGGAGGAGCGAGGCGCCCCAGGAGAAGCCGGTCCCGAAGGCGGCCAGGAGAATGAGGTCTCCCGTTCTGATCCGCCCCGCCATGAGCGCCTCGTGGAGGCAGATGGGCACAGAGGCCGCGGCGGTGTTGCCATAGCGATCCACGTTGTTGAAGCTCCTCTCGAGCGGGATCTTGAGCGCGTCGGCCACGGCCTCGATGATCCGGATGTTCGCCTGGTGGAAGATGAACAGGTCCACGTCCGAGACCGAGAGCCGGTTGGCCTCGAGGCACTCGCCGATGACCTCCTTGAACCGGCGCACCGCGTGGACGAAGACCTGCCGGCCATTCATCCGGGGTCGGGCTCGGTCCTCGTCGATTTTTTTCTTCGAGACCACCGGATAGGTGGAGGAGCCGTAGATCTCGCCCGCCAGGCCATCCAGGATCGTGCCATCGCTGTGGAGGTGATGGGAGATGAGGCCGCTCGGGCCCCCCTCGACCGCTTCCACCACCACCGCGCCGGCGCCATCGGCGAAGAGCACCGCCATATCGCGCCCCCGGTCCGTGTAGTCGAACATGGAGGAGATGAGCTCCGCGCCGACCACCAGGATCCGGTTGTGGAGGCGCGTCCGGACGAACTGGTCCGCCATCGCCAGACCGTAGATGAACCCCGCGCACCCCTGCTGGAGGTTGAAGGCCGGCGTGGAGGTCAGCCCGAACTTCCCCTGGAGCACGCAGCCGGTGTGGGGATAGGCGTAATCCGGGATCGTGGAGGAATCGACGATGCAGTCGATCTCCTGGATGGTCACTCCCGCGTTCCTGAGCGCCATCTGCGAGGCCTCGAAGGCGAGGTCGGCGACCGTCAGCGTGGAGTCGATCTTGCCGTCCAGGCCCTGGGCGAACACCTCGTTCATGAAGCCGATCTTGTCAGGAGCCTCTGCCAGCCGGAGAAGCATCCGGTAGGTATCCGGCGAGA
>JACQRS010000245.1 GCA_016206385.1 Candidatus Rokuibacteriota bacterium
CCTGGACGATGATCGGGGCCAGCACGTTGGGGAGCACATGGCGAAAGATGATCGCGAGGTTGCTGACGCCCGCCAGCCGCGCGGCCTCGATGTATGGCTCCTCCTTCACCGCCAGCACATCACCCCGCGTCACGCGCGCGAACGGGGCCACGAAGCCCACCGCGACAGCGATGATGACGTTCCTGACGCCGAAGCCCATGATGGCCATCATCGCGATCGCCAGGATGATGATGGGGAAGGCGAAGAGCCCGTCCATGACCCGCATGATGAGCGCGTCCACCACCCCGCCGTAGTAGCCGGCGATCAGGCCGAGCGTCACGCCCACCACGAGGGCCAGGAGCACCGCCACGATCCCGACGATCAGCGCGATGCGCGCCCCGTGGATGATCCGGCTCAGGATGTCCCGCCCGAAGCTGTCGGTCCCGGCCCAGTGAGCGAGGGACGGGCCCTGAAGCGACGGGCCCACGCTCTGCGCGAGGGGATCGTAGGGAGCCAGCACGTTGGCGAAGACGGCCATGACCACCATGGCGAGAAACACGCCGAGACCGAAGACCGCGCCTTTGTTCCGGGCGAACCGGCGCCACCAGCGGAGGGCCTCCGCGCGTGGCTCGGCCCTCGCGACCGAAGCCGGACCTCTCACCTGTGGGGGTCTGAGGAGGAGGCCGTTGGTGTCGAGGGGGCGCGACACGGCAGGTCTCACGTAACCCGGATCTTCGGGTTCAGGAAGGCGTAAGTGATATCCACGATCAGGTTCACCAGCACCACGAAAAACACCCCGACGAGGATCGCCCCCTGGACCACCTGGTAGTCCCGGATCAGGATCGCGCTCACCGTCAGCCGGCCCATTCCCGGAATGTTGAAGACGGTCTCCGTCAGCACCGCCCCGCCGAGGAGGGTCCCGAACTGAAGCCCGATCACGGTGACGACCGGGATCAGGGCGTTGGAGAGCGCATGCTTGTATACCAGCGCCAGCTGACGGACGCCCTTGGCCCGCGCCGCCTTGATGTAGTCCTGGTCCAGGACCTCGAGCAGGCTCGACCGGATCATGCGGGCCACCAGGCCCGAGAAGAACGTGCCCAGGGTCACAGCGGGCAGGACGAGCTTCCACATCGCCTCCCAGAAGTCGGCCCACGGGTGGACGTAGCCCATGGCGGGGAACCAGCGCAGGTGGACGCTGAAGACCCAGATGAGGATGATCCCCTTCCAGAAGCTCGGCATGGAGTACACCAGGATCGCGAAGCCCATGGAGCCGTAGTCCCAGGGGCTGTCCTTCCGCATCGCGGCGACTATTCCCGAGGGGATCGCGATGAGGATCCCGACGATGAAGGTGGCGATGACCAGCGAGAGGGTCGGCAGGAACGCGTCGTAGAGGAGCACGCTGACCTTCTCGTGGTTGAGGTAGGAGTAGCCGAAATCGCCTAGGAGAACGTTGCCGATCCAGATCAGATACTGGGTGGCGCCGGAGCGGTCGAGCCCGAGCTTGGCCCGGAGCTGGCGGTAGGCCTCGTCGGTGAACTCGTCTCCGAGCATGATGAGGACCGGGTCGCCCGGGATCAGGCGCATCAGGGCGAAGATGATCAGCGAGACCGTGAACAGGACGACGACCGTCTGCCCGACCCGGCGAAGAACGAACCCGAACATCTCAGCCACCCCGAGCGGAACGCTCGTCAGGTTAGAAGGAGTCGGGGAGAATCTAGCGAGGGCCGGAGGGGCTGTCAAGCGCAATAGTCGCGAGGGGGCTCTCGAGCGCGTTGACACCTGTCGGGTTGAGATTTAGGATGCCTGCGTGCCGGAGGTTTTCTGCTCGACCTTCTCGATCGTCGCGAGGTCGAGCGACAGCCGCGAGCTCGGTGTTGCCGTGTCCACTGCCGTTCCTGCGGTCGGCGCGCTCGTCCCCCACGTCTCGCTGAAGGGCGCGATCGCGACGCAGGCGACCGTCAACATCCACCTCGGTCTTGACGGCCTGCAGCTGCTCGACCGCGGGGTACCGCTCGGGGTGGCGTTGGAGGGGCTCTTGCGCGCGGATCCGCGCTCAGAGCTCCGGCAGGTGCACGGGATCGACGCCGCCGGGATCCAGTTCGTCCACACGGGTGCGGAGTGCGTCCCGTGGGCCGGACACCTCACCGGTCCGAACCACAGCGTGGCCGGCAACATGCTCGTCGGCGAAGAGACGATCAGGGCGATGTCGCGAGCGTTCGTGGCGACGGAGGCGAGCGGAGCTGATCTCGCAGAGCGCCTCCTGACGGCGCTCGACGCAGGCCAGGCAGCCGGCGGCGACAAGCGCGGTAAGCAGTCGGCGGCTCTCCTGGTGGCCTCGCCGGAGCCCCGCTTCTACCACAATCTTCGCGTTGACGACCACCCGGACCCGGTGGCGGAGCTGCGGCGGCTCTTCGAGCTGGTGCGGAAGGCCGATCCCGAACGCCTCGCCCGGTATGCCAAAAGCCAGGCGGTGTTCCGGGTCAAGTGGTGAGTTGGTTGGCCCGTGTTATCAACGGGCTGCCCGCGATGGTCGGTCGCGAATCATGGCCCTTGCGACGTGTGGGGACTCCGCCCAGGGATCATGTCGCGCGTGGGGTACTCTTCCTGGTTAGACGGAGGAGAGAAAGCCGATGACAGCCCCGTTGAAGCCGGCGGGATCCTCCCAGTGGAGGCAGTGTCCGACGCCCGGCGCGATTCGGAGCCGTGAGTTCGGGAGTTTGGCGTGGATAATCTCCGAGGCCTTCGGCGGGCAGAGGAAGTCGCGCTCCCCGGTTATGACAAGGCTTGGGCATCGGACGCCCACCAACTGCTGTGTCAAGGGTTGCTCGCGGAGGCTTGCCATGGCGCGGCAGGCGTTGACATAGCCCCGGGCATCGCGGATCGCCTCCCGTCGAAGTTGACGGTACGCCTCCACGACCTCGGCGCTCGAGGCCGCGAAACAGGCGGCCGCATCGCTCGCCGTGGTGGCCCGGACCGCTTCAAGGCCTTGGGTGTCGGCCAGCTTCGCCCGTTCCAAGTAATATTCGGCCGCCTGCCGGTTGACTACGCTCGAGCTGGCCGCGATTACGAGTGCACTGGTCATTTCAGGGTGATCGATTGCGAAGCGCTGCGCGATCACGCCGCCCATGGAAAAGCCGACGATGGCTGCGCGGTCGACGCCAAGGTGGACAAGGAGGACGTGCAGGTC
>JACQRS010000241.1 GCA_016206385.1 Candidatus Rokuibacteriota bacterium
CTGGAAGAGCTGGGAGGCGTTCATCAGCCAGGAGATGCTGGGTCGTGGATTGATCTCGCTCGACGACATTCATCTCTTCCGGCTGACCGATGACGCGGGAGCCGCGGTGCAGGAGATCCTGGACTTCTACAGAGTGTTTCACTCCCAGCGGTGGTTGGGGGATCGGCTCGTGCTGCGGCTCCGGCGCCCGCTCGGCTCCGAGTCGCTGGCGATGCTGGAAGCCCAGTTCGATGACCTGCTGAGGGGAAAGGCCGAGCAGTATCCGGGCCCGATGCCCCAGGAGGGCGAAGAGTTTCCCGACCTTCCGCGCCTCGCCATCCCGCTGGTTCGAAGCAATTACGGGCGCCTCAGGCTGTTGATCGACGCGATCAACAGGAGCTGATGCCGCCCGTGGACACGCGTCAGCCGGCCCGAGTGCTGGTGGTCTGCACGGGGAACTCCGCCCGGAGCCAGATGGCGGAGGGGTTCCTCCGGGCTTACGGGGCCGGGGTGGTGGAGCCAGCCAGCGCCGGGATGGAGCCCAAGGGGCTGAACCCGCACGCCGTCGCTGTCATGGCGGAGAAGGGAATCGACATCTCCGGTCAGCTCTCCAAGGCCTTTTCAGAGCCGCTGGCGCGGTCCATGGACTACGTGATCACGGTCTGCGGCGCCGCCGAGACGCGCTGCCCGGTGCTCCCGCCCTCTGTCCATCGCCTCCACTGGCCGCTCCACGACCCGGCGCGGGCAGAAGGGACCGGCGAGCAGGTGCGGGTCGTGTTCAGGCAATCGCGGGACGAGATCGAGCGGCGGGTGCGCGAGTTTCTGGCGACCGTCAACCGACCGGCTACTCGGGCTCTGGGCGCTCCTGGGTAGTCTGGCAGTGAGTGCAGACCCAGGTCCGCCAGACCCGGCGCTGGAGGTCCCGGCGAAGGGTCCAGGGGATCAGTGCCCGGCGCTTGCAGCGGGGACACGGCTCCGGGCTGGCGCCCTCAGGGAGGGTCGAGGGGAGCCAAGGAACCTTCTCCATCCTGTCCACTGTCGCCTCGACCCGGAGCGCTGTCAAGGGCAGACCAGGCAAAGCTTACTCCACGGGCCCCGCAGCGTTTAGAATAGGACCGGGAGGCGGTGATGCGGCAGCGCAGGATCGGGTTGGCCCAGGTGAACCCCACTGTGGGCGACCTGGAGGGCAATGTCCGGAAGGTCCTCCACTGGATGGACCGGGCACGGGCGCTGGGGTGCGATCTCGTCGCCTTTCCCGAGCTGGTCCTGACCGGCTACCCCCCCGAGGACCTCCTCTTCAAGCCGGCCTTCATCGAGGCCAACCTGAAGGCCCTCGAGGCCGTCGCTCAAGCGTCCCACAACCTGACAGCGGTGGTCGGCTTCGTGGACCGGCGCGACGACATCTTCAACGCAGCCGCTGTCCTCCACGACGGTCGGCGAGTCGGCGTGTACCACAAGCAGTACCTGCCTAACTACGGCGTCTTCGACGAGAACCGGTACTTCCAGTCCGGGACGGAGGCGCCCGTCTTCGCGGTTGGCGAAACCCTGTTCGCTGCCAACATCTGCGAGGACATCTGGTATCCCACCGGGCCCACCACCGCTCAGGCCCTGGCCGGTGCCGAGCTGGTGGTCACGATCAACGGCTCGCCGTACCACGCGGGCAAGGCGCACTTCAGGGAGAAGATGCTGGCCACGCGCGCCGCCGACGACCTCGTGTGCCTGGCCTTCGTCAACATGGTGGGCGGCCAGGACGAGCTGGTCTTCGACGGCCAGAGCTTCATCTTCAGCGAGAAAGGGGAGTGTCTGGCCCGGGGCAAGGCCTTCGAGGAGGATCTGGTCATCGCCGACCTCGACCTGGACCGCGTCTTCCGCGCCCGGCTCCACGATCCGCGCCGTCGGAAGGAGAAGCTCCGGGCTCCCGAGCGGGTTCCGCGCATCACGCTCCCGCCGCTCCCGCCTCGAGAGACGCCGGCGCTTCCGCCCCGCGAAGTCAGGGTCCTCGAGTCGGTGGAGGAGATCTACCAGGCGCTGATCCTCGGGACGCGCGACTACGTGCGGAAGAACGGCTTTCGTCGCGTGGTGGTGGGGCTCTCCGGCGGCATCGACTCGTCCCTTGTGGCCGCCATCGCCTGCGAGGCGCTGGGCGCCGAGAACGTGATCGGCGTCACCATGCCGTCACCCTACTCCTCGGCGGGCACCCGGGCCGATGCCCGCCGGCTGGCCCAGAACCTCGGGATCGAGTTCCTGACCCTCCCGATCACCCCGGTGTTCCGGGCCTACCAGCGCGCGCTGGCCAAGCCGTTCAAGGGGCTCAAGGAGGACGTGGCGGAGGAGAACATCCAGGCCCGGATCCGGGGCACGCTGCTCATGGCGCTCTCCAACAAGTTCGGCTGGCTGGTCCTCACCACGGGAAACAAGAGCGAGATCGGCGTCGGCTACTGCACCCTCTACGGCGACATGGCGGGTGGCTTCGCGATGATCAAGGACGTGCCGAAAACCCTCGTCTCCCACCTGGCTCGCCATGTCAACGCGCGGGCCGACCGGGCCGTGCTCCCCGAATCCGTGTTCACGCGACCGCCCTCGGCAGAGCTCCGGCCCGACCAGACCGACCAGGACACCCTGCCGCCGTACCCCGTGCTGGACCGGATCCTGGAGGCCTACGTGGAGGAGGACAAGGGCTTTCGGGACATCGTCGCGCAGGGGTTCGAGCCGGCCACCGTCCGGAAGGTCATCGGCATGGTGGACAAGAACGAGTACAAGCGCCGCCAGGGCCCCATCGGAATCAAGATCACGCCGCGCGCCTTCGGCAGGGACTGGCGGCTGCCGATCGTGAACCGGTTTCGCGAGCCCTAGCCCGGGCTAGCCCGCTTCGTCGAGGGTGACGCGGCGACCCAGCCGCGAGGAGAGCTGCGCCGCCTCCACGACCTGGAGCGCGAGCACCCCTTCGGCGACCCCGACGACAGGGGCCCGGCCCGTCCTCACCGATTCCGCGAAGCTCGCCAGCTCCCGGTGGAGGGGCTCCTCCCCCGTCGCCTTGAAGGGCTCGGGCTCTCCCTTGAGCGCCGTCCAGTGGCCGTCACGTTGCTGGTGCAGGTTTCTGAACAGGGTCACCAGCGACTGGTCGAAGTCGACGGCCAGGCTGCCCTTCGTGCCGACCACCACGCAGTCGCGAAGGGTTCCCGGGACGAAGTAGTCTGCCTCCACGAACGCCGGGACCTCACCGTACTCGACGATCACGAACGCCAGGTCGTCCAGCCCGCGGTCGAGGTAATCGCGCAGGATCGCCGTGACCGCTGACGGCGGTTGCCCGAGCAGGTACGCGAAGAGGTCGAAGTAGTGGATCGCGTCCGTCTGGGTCACGCCCACATCCGCCCTGGGCCGCTTGAACCCCGCGAAGCGGCTCGTCAGATAGCGGATCTGCCCCACCTGCTCGTCGGCCAGGCACCGGCGGACGACGTCGGTCACGGGGTGGAACCGAAAGACGTGGCCGACCTGGAGGACACGGCCCGTCCGCCGGACGGTCTCGGCGACGACCCGCGCCTCGGCGACGGTCCGGGTCAGGGGTTTCTCCACGAAGCAGTGCTTGCCGGCCTCCAAGCAGGGGACAGCTAGGTCGAGATGGGTGTCGGCCGGGGTGACGAGGTCCACCGCCTCGACCTCGTCGAGGGCGGTGCGGAAGTCGGCCGTGGTCCGCCGCGGGTCGATCCCGAAGGTCCGCGTCGCCCAGGCGAGCCGACCAGGGTCCAGGTCCGCCACCCACACCTGCGCGCCCAGCCCGGTCAGCACGCGCAGGTGCTTCTCCCCCCAGCGCCCGAGCCCTACGAGCAGGATCTTGACCGGGCTCACTCTTCGGAAAGCCTCCCGCCCACGTCCTCCGCGACCTGGTAGCGGAGCTGGCGATCCCGCATCCAGCGGACGACCAGGAGATCCTTGAACGCGCTGCCGGCCCGTTTCCAGACGCCGTACTTGGACCGGCCGAAGCGCCGCGGGCGGTGGTTCACCGGCACCTCGATCACGCGGTAGCCATGCATCCGGAGAAGGGTGGGGATGAAGCGGTGGAAGCCCCGGTAGAGGACCAGCCCGCGAAGGCATTCGCGCCGGAAGGCGCGGAAGGTGCAGCCGCTGTCCCGGATCTCGTCCTGGGTGAGGGCGTTCCGCACCCGGTTGGCGATGTGCGAGGCGGCCCGCTTGGTCCAGGGGTCATGGCGCCTGACGCGCCAGCCGGTGGCGGCGTCCCACCGGTCCAGGTGGGCGAGGAGGGCCGGGATGTCGTGGGGATCGTTCTGGAGGTCGGCGTCCATGGTCACGACGTACCGGCCGCGCGCCGCCTTGAAGCCCGCGTCGGTGGCCGCCGTCTCGCCCGAGTTGGCCTTGAGCCGGAGCAGGCGGACGCGCGGGTCCCGCGCGTGGAACTCGCGGATGATCTCGGCGCTCCGGTCCTGGCTCCCGTCATCGACGAAGACGATCTCGTAGCGGAGCCCGGTGGCGTCCAGTACCTGGCGGAGCTCGGGCCAGAGCAGCGGGAGGTTCTCCTCCTCGTTGAAGGTCGGGATGACGAGGGAGAGGTCCAGGGCGGGAGCGGTCATGGTCGCGGCATTCCGTCTAAGCCCGTGCGGCTCGTCTTCCGCGCATTATAGAACAACACTCCCCGCCTCGCGAGTGTACCGGCGGGGAGCTCGGCTAGGCGGCGCCGCTCAGCGGACGCCGGGCTCCATCTGGAGCGCGTAGAGCCGGCGGTACACGCCGTCCCGGGCGATCAGCTCCTCGTGCCGCCCCGCCGCGGCGATCCGCCCCTCGTGGATCACGTAGATGCGGTCGGCGTTCCGCACCGTCGAGAGCCGATGCGCGATCACCAGAACGGTGCGGCCCTTCATCAGGTCGGCGAGGGCTTGCTGGACCATGAACTCGCTTTCGGAGTCCAGCTCGGAAGTGGCCTCGTCCAGGATGAGCATGGGCGGGTCCTTCAGGAAGGCGCGGGCAATGGCGAGCCGCTGACGCTGGCCGCCCGAGAGCCTGACCCCGCGCTCGCCGACCTGGGCGTGATAGCCGTCCGGCAGGGCGGCGATGAATTCGTGGCAGTGGGCCAGCCTGGCGGCCCGTTCCACCTCCTCGGCCGTGGCGCCGGGCTTCCCGTAGGCGATGTTGTAGAAGGTCGTGTCGTTGAACAGGAAGGTTTCCTGGGTGACGAGACCCATCTGGGCTCGGAGCGAGGCGAGGGTCACGTCCCGGATGTCGTGCCCGTCCAGCAGGATGCGTCCGGCGGTGACGTCGTAGAAGCGGGGCAGGAGGTCCATGAGGGTGGTCTTGCCGGCGCCGCTCATGCCGACAAAGGCGACCACCTCGCCCTTCCTCACCGTCAAGCTGATGTCGCTCAGGACCGGTGCCTCTCCGCTGGGGTAGCGGAAGCTCACGCGATCGAACTCGAGCCGGCCCTCGAACCCAGACAGGACGGTCGCGCCGGGCCGGTCAGCGATGGCGGGCCGTGTGTCCAGGATCTCGAAGACGCGCTCCACCGAGGACGTGGACTGCTGGATCGTGTTGGCGATGCGGGAGAGCTTCCGGACCGGTCCGTAGAGCATGATGACCGCCGCCGTGAACGAGAAGAAGCTTCCCGGCGTCATGTGTCCCTGGATCACCTGGTAGCCGCCGTACCAGAGCGCCCCCATGATCCCTAGGGCGCCCAGCACCTCCATCAGGGGTTCGGTGAGCTCGTCGGTCCGGTGGTCCTTGAGCGAGAGGTCGAGCAAGCGCCGGTTGACCCGGTCGAAGCGCTCCTGCTCGTGCCGCTCCCGGCCGAAGGCCTTGACGATCTTGGTGCCGGCAAACGCCTCGTGGAGGACCGTGTTGAGCTCGGCGATCTTCTCCTGGGCGCGCTTGTTGATCCGGTAGAGCTTCTGGCCGATGGCCCGCGCGATGGCGCCCACGAACGGGAAGACCACGACCGCGATGAGGGCCAGGACCCACTCGCGGAGCACCATGACCGCGAGCAGGGCGAGGATCGTCGCCACCTGCCGCACCGCCATGACCAAGACCTGCGATGAGACTCGGGCCAGCCGGTTCACGTCGTTGATCACCCGCGACATCAGCTCCGCGGAGTGGAGATCGGAAAAGAAGGCCAGGGGCATCCCCTGGATGTGGGTGTAGAGGTCGCGCCGGATCGTGGCGATGACCCGCTCCCCCACCGCGGCCATCAGGTAGGACTGGGCGTAGCGGCCCGCGCCCTTGAGCACGTAGGCGCCGAGGAGGGCCAGCGGGATCAGCTTTAGCATGAGGAGATCGCGCTTGAGGAAGATCTCGTCCATGGCGGGCTTGACCAGCCACGCGATGGCGCCCTCGGCGCCGGCGACCACCAGGGCCAGCACGCTCCCCAGCAGGAGCCATCCCCAGTAGGGACGGAGGTAGAGCAGGAGCCGGGGAAGCAGGGTGAGTCCCTTTTTCATGATTGGCCGGCGAGCAGCCGGCGGTAGAGCCGCTCGGTGAGCTCCGCCTTGAGCCGGCTGGAGAAGAGCGCCTCGACGTGCTTGCGTCCCGCCCGCGCCATCTCCTTGGCCCTCACCGGGTTCTCCATCACCCGGAGGATGGCCTGGGCGAGGGCTTCGGGGTTCCGGGGCGGCACCAGGAGCC
>JACQRS010000242.1 GCA_016206385.1 Candidatus Rokuibacteriota bacterium
CGATAAGACCGCGCTCCGCGCGGGAGGAACCCGATGAAGATTCTCCGCGGCGGAACCCTCATCGACGGCACCGGCGCTCCGCCCGTTCGGGACGCCGCCGTGCTGATCCACGACGGACGCATCGAGGCGGTGGCGACAGCGGGGACCACGGACTGGGCAACGGACGCCGAGGTGATCGACGTCTCGGGCCTGACCGTGCTGCCAGGCCTGATCGACTGCCACGACCACCTCGCCTTTTACGGCTATGAGCTGGTGCGGCGGTGGGGCCTCGATGAGCCGCAGAGCACCCGACACCTCAGGACAGGCCGGGTCGCCAGTCAGATCCTGGCGTCAGGCTACACGGCCGTGCGGGATGCGGGCGGGCTTGACGCGGGCTTCAGGCTGGCGATCGAGGAGGGGCTGATCGCCGGACCGCGCCTCGTCCTCTCTCTCGCGATCATCTCACCGATCGGAGGGATCGGCGACCGCATCAGCCCTTCCGGGCACACCTGGCCGTTCGCGCTGGATCCGAGCCTGCCGAGCGCCGTCGCCAACGGTGTCGAGAGCGTGAGGGCGACGGTCCGGAACATGGTCCGCGCCGGCGCTGACGTGATTAAATGCGCGACCACCGGTGGCGCCAGCTCCCGACCCGGTCATGGCCCCAAAGATCCGGCCTTTGACGCGGACGAGATGAAGGCGCTGGTGGACGAAGCCCACGCGCTCGGGCGGCGCGTCATGTGCCACGCAGTCGGCGGCCGGGGCTTGCGTCTGGCCATCGAGGCCGGCGTTGATTCCATCGAACACGGGTGTTACCTCGACGAGGACCCGGAGCTGATCGAGATGATGGCGGAGCGGGGGATCTTCTTCGTTCCGACGCTGACCGTCTACGCGTACCACCGCGAGTCCCCGCTCCCGTATGTCCGGGATCGCACTCGCGCGCTGCGCTCGCACCACCTGGAGAGCCTGCAGCGCGCCCTGGCCGGCGGCGTCAAGGTCGTCGCCGGCACCGACGCCGGAGGCCATGACCATCCGCCCAACGCCCTCGAGCTTCAGCACCTGGTGGAGGCCGGCATGTCTCCCATTCAGGCGCTTCGGGCCGCCACCGGCCTGGCGGCGGAGTGCCTCGGGCTCGAGCGGGAGATCGGCACCGTCGAAAAGGGGAAGTGGGCCGACCTGGTCGTGGTGGACGGCGATCCGCTTCAGGACATCCGCCTGCTCCAGGACCGGTCCCGGATTAAGCTCGTCCTCAAGGGCGGGGTGGCAGCGTCCGAGCGGCTGCCGCGATAAAGAGATGACGCGCGTGAGAAAGCTCCATCGTCATTTCGGCGCCGAGATCACCGCGGTTGACCTGTCGGTGCCTCTCGACGACGAGCTGTTCCGTCAGATCCAGGACGCCTTCAATGAGCACGCGGTGCTCGTGTTCCCCGACCAGTCCCTCGACGACGAGCGGCAGCTCGCCTTCTCCTCGAGGTTCGGGCCCCTCGAGACCAGCATCCGGAAGGACCGCAAGCGGCGCGTCAACCGGCCTGAGGTCTCCGATATCTCGAACGTGGACGAGCACGACCGCATCGTGCGCGCCGACGACGAGCGCGCGATCTACAACGCGGGCAACCAGCTCTGGCACTCCGACAGCTCGTTCAAGCGCGTGCCCGCCATGGCCTCGCTGCTCTCGGCGCGTGAGGTACCGCCCGAGGGCGGCGAGACCGAGTTCGCGGACATGCGGGCAGCCTGGGATGCCCTATCCGAGGAGAAACGCCGCGGCCTGGAGGGACTCGTCGCCGTCCATGACTTCGTCTACTCGCGCGGGCTGATCGGCTACGACCAGTTCACAGAGGCGGAGCGGGTCGCCGTTCCGCCGGTCCAGCAGGCGCTGGTCCGCACCCATCCGGTGACCGGACGGAAGTCGCTCTTCCTCGGCTCTCACGCCTCGCACATCATCGGCTGGCCCGTGGAGGAGGGGCGCCGACTCCTGCGCGAGCTGCTCGAGTTCGCGACCCAGCCCCGGTTCGTCTACCGCCACAGCTGGCGTGTCAACGACCTGGGGATGTGGGACAACCGCTGCGTCCTGGAACGCGGGAGGGCTGTGGACCCCAGCTACCTCCGGGTCATTCACCGGGCCACGGTGGCGGGCGTCGGCCCGACCGCGATCGACGGGAAGGCCGTCGAATAAACGGAGCTTCCCTCCGTCACTCCTCCACGATCGGGTTCTGGAGGATCCCGATCGACGAAATCTCCACCTCGATGGTGTCGCCCTTGGCCATGAAGACCGGTGGGGTTCGCCTGGAGCCGACGCCCCCCGGGGTGCCGGTAGCGATCACGTCGCCCGGCGCCAGGGGGGTGAAAGCCGACACATAGGCGACGACCGCCGGGATCGGGAAGATAAGCAGATCGGTGGTCGCCCGCTGCATCTCCCTGCCATTGAGCCGGGTGACCAGCGTGAGGGTTGTGGGATCCGGGATCTCATCGGCGGTCACCATCCAGGGTCCGAAGGCACCGGAGGCGCGGAAGTTCTTGCCCGGCGTCCACTGGGAGGTGTGCCGCTGCCAGTCGCGCACGCTCCCATCGTTGAAGCAAGCGTAGCCGGCGACGTGGGCCAGCGCCTCCGCGTCCGGGACCCGGCAGGCCGGCTTGCCGATGATGACGGCCAGCTCGCCCTCGTAGTCGAAGCGATCGGAGACCCGCGGCTTCACCATGGGCTGGCGGTGGCCGACCTGGCTGTCGGGGAAGCGGACGAAGATCGACGGGTGCTCGGTCTCCGTGCGTCCGGTCTCCTCGACGTGCGTCTTGTAGTTGAGCCCGACGCACAGGACCTTTCCCGGATCCCGAATCGGCGGCAGGTACTCGATCTCGTCCAGGCCAACGTCGGGGTTGAGACCGGCCGTCGCCGCGCGGACTTCTCCCAGCGCGCCCGCCGCGAGCACCTCGCGCAAGCCCGGGAAACGCCCACCGAGGCGGCGGCCCGCCTCGACCACGCCGCCCTCCACGGCCACGCCAAACGTCTCCCGCGATCCCTCGCGATAGCTGATGAGCTTCATGGCGGCTCCCTCCTGGTACCGAGCCCAGCGTCCCTGGTAAGCAGAAACACCACAACCGTCAGCACGGCAAGGGCCAAGAGCAGGGCCAAGAACAGGGAAAAGTTCTGGTGGTGGAATCGGGCCACCCCGAGCCCATAGAGCACCGCCCCGCTCCCGATGAGGCTAATCCAGCGAAGCAGCGGTCGCACGCGCCGCCTCCCGTCTGCCCCGGTGCGTCTGAAGGACCACGGCGAGGGCCAGGAGCCCGACTCCCGCCACGTCGGTGTAGAGGCCGGGGGTGATCAAGGGGAGCGAAGCAGCTAGGAGGAGGCCGCGCTCCACAAGCGTCGTCCTGCGGAGGAGCCAGCCCTGGAGTCCCGCGGCCAGGCAGAAGACCCCCGTGGCCGCTGTCAGCGTCGCGAAGACCACCTCGGGGAGCGGGCGCATCATCAGGAGCGCCGGGGCGTAGACGAACATGAAGGGGACGATGTAGAGGACCGCCCCGAGGCGCATGGCCTGGATCGCCGTCGCCATGGGCGGAGAGCCGGCGATGCCGGCGGCGGCGAAGGGGGAGAGGCACGTGGGCGGGGTGAGGTCCGAGGTCACGCCCATGTAGAAGATGAACATGTGGGCCGCCAGCTTCGGCACCCCTATCTGCACCAGCCCCGGCGCGATGATGATAGCGAGCGTGAGGTAGACGGCGGTGGTGGGGAGCGAGAGCCCGAGGATGAACGCCGCGAACGCGGTGTAAATCAGGGCCAGCCAGAGCTGGCCCCCGGAGAGGGTCATCAAAATATAGGAGAACTTCATCCCGATCCCTGAGAGGAAGAGGCAGCCGATGATGAGCCCCGCGGCGGCGACCGCCATCGCCACCGTCACCGCCGCCTGGGCGCCGCCCTCGAACGCCCGCAGCAGCCGCTCGGGGGTGAGCGCCGAGC
>JACQRS010000251.1 GCA_016206385.1 Candidatus Rokuibacteriota bacterium
CCCCCAGCCCCCGCGGCGCGGAGCGCCGCGTGAACGCCACCTGGGCGCTGGACCGGCACGTCAGCCAGGCGATGCAGCGGTTGCTGCTCCGGCGGCATGGGATGCTGCTCGGCTGGCCGCGGGTCCGGTGGCTGTGGCTCTCCGGGGCACTCTGCGACCGCGCTCCAATTCGAAATTCGAAATTCGAAATTCGAAATGGGATTGACCCGAGGGCGCCGGTGTATCGGATGGATGATGGCATCCGGAACTGAAACTGGAAACCGGAAGCTGGAAACTGGGGGCGGACCTCGGGCCGATTTCCAGTGTCCAATTTCCGATTTCCAAGACGTGGAGCTGGCGGGGCTGCACGCGGAGCCGCAGCACCTGGCGATGTTTCTCAGCGCGGTGCGCGAGAGCTGCAAGCAGTGGGGGGCGCCGGGGTGGGTGACCGAGCCGCCGGTCGAGGTGATGCCGTGAATCCGTCCCCGGCCTCCAATCCCCAGCCACCAGCCCCCTCGAGGAGGCTGCTGGCGTGCTGGTGGGCCATTGTGCGCTCGGGGGCGATCATGGAGGCGCGGGCGTATGAGATCGCGTCGCAGGCGGTGGGCCGGACGCTCCAGCCGGGCTTCGGGCTCTCGACCTGCACGAAGATTGAACTCATAAAAATCATTGATCGACTGAAAGCTGCCATTGGACAGGCGTCGGGCCAGCATCGCATGGGACCGCGCGCTCCTGCGCGTACCGGCCGGGCGCCGACGGGCGGAAATGTCGTCCGCCTCGGCTCCCTTGCGCAGTTTCAGCTCGTGCAGGCCCTTCAGGAGGAGCTGCGGCTCTCCGACGAGGAGCTGCACGGCATCGTCCGGCGGGCGACGGGGAAAGAACAGCCGAAGAGGGCCGACGACCTGCGGAAAATCATTGAGGGGTTAAAAGCTATAAAGATACGGCGGCTCACACAGCGCGCCAAGGCGTCGTGAGGCCTGGCATCGCCGAGCGTAGTGTGGCGACGTGCAGCCTCGCAAGGCCCAGCAAAGCAAAGCGATGATCAATTTCGATGACCGGCTGGACCTGCTCTCGACAGACGACCTGCGCCGCGTCGTCCGGTTCATCGAGGACCGGTTCGTAAACAGCGTGACGCCGCTGTCGGTCAGATTACAGATGGAGATGCCCGGCACGCTCCGGGCGGATCGGACCCTGCGGGCGGCGCAGGACGCGGTAAAGCGGGTTTTAGGGGCCGTAGACGAGGCCAGAAACATCCTACAAGCCGCGTTGCGAAGCGAGGCGCAGACGAGCATCGCGCCGCCTTGCAAAGCAAGCCCGAGCCTTGCGACGCAGTGCGAAGCGCAGCACAGCGAAGAAATTGTGCTTGACACGGAGGCAGAGCATGGATAGCCTTGCCCCACTGCGAGAGCACCGAACACGCCGCAGCGGGCCGCCTCTGACCCCTGTGGGTGTCTGGGATGCGTGTTCGTGTGCTCTCGCAGGCCACGATGCCGTCCCGGCTCCCACGGGGGTTTTGTTTTTCCTTCCCCGCGGGCCGGGCGAGGGAGCGATCCCCTTGGCCGGGCCTGCGAGAGCACTCTACATCAGAGAATTGTGCCTTCGGTGGCGGCAGCGCCGCGTCCCTGCAGGCGCGCCAGCCCTGGGTGCAGTCGTCTCTTCCTCTTCCGACATCGCCCGCCTGTTCGCCTTTCTCAAAAGCGAGCCCAGAGAGCACCTGTACGCCGTCCACATTGACGCCGGGAATCGGGTGATCGGGTTGGAGCTTCTCGGCATGGGCGGCCTGACCCACGCGCCATGCCCGATCGCGGATCTCTTCCGGGCTGCCCTGCTCAGCGGCGCCGCCGGCATCTTACTCGTGCACCAACACCCCTCCGGCCGCGCCCATCCATCGCTGGCAGACATCCAGCTCACGGATCAGGTGGCACGCGCCGGAAAGCTCCTCGGGGTCGGCCTTCTGGACCACGTCATCATCGGGGCGAGGGGGCATTACAGTTTTTCGGATCGGGGGACTCTCCCCCGATGAGCCCTGTGGGGCGGCGCAGTGCGTGGCCGCGTCTTGCTGAGCGCTGCGAAGTAATGTGCTGAGGAGAGGAAGGAGGGGAGCTATGAGGACGTTCAAGGTGATTCTCCAGTCGTTGACCCCATTGCTGATGCACCGATTCGGGGAGATGGCGCGGGACGCGCTCAAGGCCGGGACGAGCGCCAGCATCAAGGTCATGGATCCGGCGGCTGTCGCCGAGCAGGCGGCCTATCGGCTGCCGCCCACGAATGGTCAGCCGGGCGACCTGTACCAGCCAGCCGAGCACATCGAGCGGGCGTTCTATCAGGCCGCCGGCTTCCACAAGATCGGGCGGCGGTCCGCCAAATCCGTGGCGGGCGCGGCGGTCGGCGTATCGCCGCGGCGGATCCCGCACGGAACCTCGCGGTACGAGATCGATGAGCAGTCGGGCGTGAATCCATCCACCCGGGGCCGGGTTATGCTCTGGAGGCCACGCCTGGACTCCTGGCGTCTCAGCTTCGATTTGGACCTGGACGAGACTCTCATCCAGCCGGATCTGGCCCGGAAGATCCTGGAGGACGCTGGGCGAAAGATCGGGATCGGCGCCTTTCGCGTGGCGAAGGGCGGACGGTTTGGGCAGTTTCAGGTGGTGGAGTTCTCGGAGCAAGCGTGACCTGGCGGCGTCGCGGCGCGGGGCATCGCTTTGTTTTCCTTTGCGGGGCGGTGTCCAGTAACGCTAAGCAGCGTGCGGCAGTGCGCGGCACGGCAAAGCAAAGACTGCGGTGGGGAAACCGATTGCATTTTCCAGCAGATTGGTGTAAAGAACCATTGCGTATGGCATAAGAGCCCGCCTGCCGGCGAGGAGCCGGCAGCCGAACTAAAGCGAGGGCGGCTGGACCCAGCGGCGTAGACCCTGGGGCGGCTGCGCGGGCAACCAGGCGACGCCGGTGGTGACCGGGGTACCCCAAGGGCTAACGACATGCCCTGGATCGGGTGCCCCGGTTTCTTTTTTGGCCCAGAGGAGAGCATGAAACTGAAGGACGGCACGGTCAACACACAGAACCTCCACCCCGCCATGGGGCTGGTCCTGGACGTCCTGGACGTCGCGATCCAAGAGTTTGGCTTGGACGAGGCGACGATCACGTCGGCCCAGGACGGCAAGCACATGCAGGGGTCGAAGCACCACCAGGACCGGGCGGACCTGCCGGGCGAGGCGGTGGACGCCCGCGTGCTCGACATCCTGGAGCGGTATCGGAGCCGGGTGAAAGAGCTGCTGGATGCGGCGCTCCCCCGCACCTACGACGTGGTCCTGGAGCTGACGCCGACGACGGTGACCTGCAAGAAATGCGGGGAGACGATGTATCTCAAGGGGCCTCACCTACACGTGGAGCACGACCCGAAATGAGAGCCGAGAGTGGAGAGCCGTGAGCCGTGAGCCGAGAATGAATCTGCGCAATCTGCGTAATCTGCGGTTAAAAAGATTTCCCTGGCCGGGCGTGGCTCTCCTTGATACGCCAGCGCGGCGGTCGCCGCGACTCCGCGCGAGCGCGGCTGGCGTGTCAAGGGGCTCGCGACTCTCACTTTGGATCGTGCTCCACGTGCAGGTGGGGCCCCTTCAGGTACATCGTCTCCCCGCATTTCTTGCAGGTCACCGACGTCGGCGTCAGCTCCAGGACCACGTCATAGGTCCGGGGGAGCGTGGCGTCCAGCAGCTCCTTCACCCGGCTCCGATACCGCTCCAGGATGTCGATCACGCGGGCGTCCACCGCCTCGCCCGGTAGATCTGGGCGGTCCTGGTGGTGCTTCGAGCCGACCATGTGCTTGCCGTCCTGGGCGGAGGTGATCGTCGCCTCGCCCACGCCAAATTCTTGGATCACGACGTCCAGGACGTTCAGGACCAGCCCCAGGGCGGGGTGCAGGTTCTGCGTATTGACCGTGCCGTCCTTCAGTTTCATGTCCACCCCTAAAAAAGAAACCGCGACATCCAATCTCATCGCCTCAGCGATCAGGGATGCCGCGGTCTTACGTCGCGTGCCTACGCCGGTCTCCGCGTGAGGCCCTTAGCCTGCCACGCCTACCGATCCGCCGCTGGCGGATGGGACCCAGGCCTGCCCCGCAGGGCCGGCCGCTATGTCGCCACTTCAGGGCTCTTTTAGCATGATTTTTCTGAACTGTAAAGCCCTGCCTGTCCCGCCTCACCTGGCCATGCCTGGCCTTCGCAATTCCGGGCTTTTTTCAACGCTTCGCTCTGCAGGGCCCCACAAAGGAAAGCAAAGCAATGCCCCGCGCCGCGACGCCGCGAGGTCAAGCCTGCTCCGAGAACTCCACCACCTGGAACTGGCCGAATCGTCCGCCCTTCGCCACGCGAAAGGCGCCGATCCCGATCTTCCGGCCGGCATCCTCCAGGATCTTCCGGGCCAGGTCCGGCTGGATCAGGCTCTCGTCCAGATCAAGGTCGAAGGCCAGCCGCCAGGCATCCAGCCGCGCCCGGTAGATCATCACGCGGCCTCGGGTGGACGGGTTCACGCCCGACTGCTCGTCAATCTCGAACCGGGCAGTCCCGTGCGGGATCTTTCGAGGCGAAATGCCGACCGCCGCGCCCGCCACGGATTTGGCGGACCGCCGCCCGATCTTGTGGAAGCCGGCGGCCTGATAAAAGGCCCGCTCGATGTGCTCGGCCGGCTGATACAGCTCGCCCGGCTGCCCATTCGCCGCCGCGAGCCGATAGGCCGCCTGCTCGGAGAGGGCGACTGGATCCGTGACCTTGATGCTCGCGCTCGTTCCCGCCTTGAGCGCGTCCCGCGCCGCTTCCCCGAAGCGGTGCATCAAGAGTGGGGTCAGTGACTGCAGAATCACCTTCAACCTTCGCATAGCTCCCCTCCTTCCCACCACGTGAAACGTTGCTTAGCTCTGCGATGCTGCGCCGTGCTACGCTCGGCGGCGCTCTGCCATGCACCGCGCAGGGACTCAAAAAGGCCATGATCCGCGAAACTAAAGTACCCCCTTCTGGCGATGACCACATGATCCAACAGCGGAATCCGGAGGAGCCGGCCGGCGCCCCGCAGCTCTTCCGTCAGAGCGCGGTCGGATGGGCTGGGTGTCGCGCGGCCGGACGGGTGATTGTGAATGAGGATGATCGCGGCCGCGCCGCTGAGGAGGGCCGATCGGAAGACGTCGCCCACGCCGCAGGTCGCCTCGGTCATTCCGCCCATGCCGACCAGCTCGACGCCGACCACCTCATTGGATCCGGAGACATGGAGGGAGTAGATATGCTCGCGGGGCTCGTTCAGGAGAAAGGCAAATAGGCGGGCGACGTCGGCAGAGGAAGAGACGACCGCACCCAAGGCGGGCGCTCCAGTAGGCACCCGACGCTGGCGCCACCGCAGGAACAATTCACGGGTATACAGTGCTCTCGCAGGCCCGGCCAAGGGGATCGCTCCCTCGCCCGGCCCACGTGGGAGGAAAAAGAAAACCCCCGTGGGAGCCGGGACGGCATCGCGGCCTGCGAGAGCACACGAAGTAGCATCCCAGACACCCACAGGGGTCAGAAGCGGCCCGCTGCGGCTACTCCGGTGCTCTCGCAGTGGGCCAAGGCTATCCATGCTCTGCCTCCGTGTCAAGAACAATTTCTTCGCTGTGCTGCGCTTCGCCCTGCGTCGCAAGGCTCTGGCTTGCCTTACAAGGCGGCGCGATGCTCGCCTGCGCCTCGCTTCGCAACGCGGCTTGTAGGATGTTTCTGGCCTCCTCTACCCCTCCTAGAACCCGCTTTACCGCGTCCTGCGCCGCCTGGAGCGTGGGGTCAGCCCGGAGGCTGCCGGGCATCTCCATCTGCAGCCGGACCGAGAGGGGTGTCACGGCGTTCACGAACCTGTCCTCGACGAACCGAACGACCCGGCGCAGCTCGTCAATCGAGAGCCTATCCAGCCGGTCATCGAAACTGTTCATCGCTTTGCTATGCGCCACTCTGCGGCGCCCGGCTCGACAAAGCATAGCCCCGCTGCGCGCAGGCTCGCCTCGATCGTCTCTCCCGTATCGCCTTCAAGGCCTCAATGATTTTCCGCAGGTCGTCGGCCCTCTTCGGCTGTTCTTTCCCCGTCGCCCGCCGGACGATGCCGTGCAGCTCCTCGTCGGAGAGCCGCAGCTCCTCCTGGAGGGCCTGCACGAGCTGAAACTGCGCAAGGGAGCCGAGGCGGACGACGTTTCCGCCCTTCGGCGCTCGGCTCGTTTGCGCAGCAGGGCGCGATCCCATGCAATGCCGGCCCGGCGCTTGCCCGATGGCGCGCTTGAGCGCATCGACCACGCGGATCAGTTCCACTTTTGTGAGCGTCGAGAGCCCAAAGCCGGGCTGGAGCGTCCGGCCCACCGCCTCCGAGGCCACCTGGTACGCCCGCGCCTCCGTGATCTGTCCCGAGCGCACGATGGACCACCAGCACGCCAGCAGACGGCGTTCTGGGGTTCGAGGTTCCAGGTTCGAGGTTTCGGGCCGAACCCTATCTGCGTTCATCTGTGTTCATCTGTGGTTGCATTCAGGGTCCGGGATCCACCGCCGGCTCGAGCGTCACCCAACCCGGCGCTCCCCACTGCTTGCAGCTCTCGCGCACCATGTCCAGAAACGCCCCCAGATGAAACGCACTCGAGTGCAACCCCGCCAGTTCCGCGTCTTGGAAATCGGAAATTGGACATTGGAAATTGGTCTCGGCTCGAGGTCCGACCCCAGTTTCCGACTTCCAGTTTCCAGTTTCAGTTTCTGCGTTCATCATCCATCCGATACACGCGCGCCTCGGGATCGAGTCCCACGGCACGCGGGACCCGCGAGCAATGCCGCGCGGGGACCTCGCGGCCATCCATCGCGCCGGAGAGCCAGAGCCACCGGACCCGCGGCCAGCCGACGAGCAGCCCGTGCCGCCGGAGCAGCAGCCTCTGCATCGTCTGGCTCACGTGGCGGTCCAGCGCCCAGGACGCCGTCACCGGCGCGTCTCCTGTCCAACGTCCGATGTCCCGGCCGGGTCCACTGTCCGATGTCCGAAGTCCGATGTCCCCGAC
>JACQRS010000249.1 GCA_016206385.1 Candidatus Rokuibacteriota bacterium
GATCCGGCGTCAGGCCGAACTGGACAGCCACCGCGTCACGGAAGTCCTGGGGACGCATGGCCGTGTGGTCGTGCGTCGTGTCGGACCAGACGAGGAGCAGGGCAATCTCGCTTCCATCGTGGAGCGCCCGCACCGTGAGCTCCTCCGGACGGTCCGTCCGCCACCAGAGCGGCATCAGGTGGAGGTTGACCGGCGTCGCCAGCCGCCAGGCGCCCGAGTCGGGATGGTCCGGGATCCGCTCGACGCGCCGCGCGACGATCCTGAACTTGCGCATCTCGGCGCGGGCGCGCTGCTCGTCGCTGGACCAGGAACGGATCAGGTGGACGAGGTGCCACGCGTCCTCGCCAAAGGCCCAGTCGCTCATCGGCATCGGCGTGCCCGGCATCCCCGCGACGATGCGGCGGTAGAGCTGGGCGGGCTCCGGGCTTCCCTTGAAGACCCCGAGCATCAGATCTCGCGGGCGGGTCGGGTATCCCTTGTCGTCTTTTTGATCCTGGGCGCCGTCGCCCCTGCCGGTTTTGCCATGACAGGAGGCGCAGGCGTCGGCGTAGAGCTCGAGGGCGCGCGTCCTGGCCTCCGGGGTGAACGGCGGCTCGGGCGGCACGCGGACCACGCCCTTCCCCACCCCGCCGTCCCCCTTCGGGTCCGCCGCCGACGGAACGCTCCACGAATTCTTGGCAAACGATTTCACGTAGTGGACCAGGCCCCACCGCTCTTCCTCGGAAAGGTGCCCCCACGATGGCATCGCCGAGCCCGGCATCCCGCGGGAGATGGTACGGAACAAATCCTCGTCGGTGGGGACCCGCTCCCAGGCCGAGACCAGCGCGAACTTGCTCGCGGTGAAGTCCCTGGGCTTCGGGTACAGGAGGTACGCCGCCTCTCCCTCCCCTCGACCATCGAGGCCATGACACGCCGCGCACTGCTTCTCGTAGACGCGTCTGCCGAGGGCCACGAGGTCCGGCGAGGCCGGCCGAACTGTCGTGGGAGTCAGCGAGATCGGCAGCGCCCCATCCGGAACCGCGGCCGATGCACCCGGTGGGTCCGGTAGCGCCGCGACCGCGACGATCTCTCTCGACGCCGTGCATCCGATCACCACAACCACGAGGAGCCACGCTCCCTCAACCAGCCTCATGATGGTTGATCGCTCCATCACGGCACGCCTCCCAGAAACCGGGAAGCGTACCGGACGTGGATGCTCATGCGGTTACCTCTTCCAGCGTGGTCCCTTCAAGCGTCCCTCTCAGGTTCTGCCGGATGGTGGCCAGCCGGGTATGCAGGCAGCACGGGTGCCGGCCATCGCATTCCTGCGGCCAGAAGACACACCGCTCGAAGAAGTCCGGTCCCTCGATCGCCTCAAAGATCTCACGCAGCGTGATCTGATGGGGCGGCCGGGCGAGCGCGTAGCCTCGGACAGCTCCCCGGTGGGACGACACCACGCGGTGACGCCTCAGCTTCTGGAAGATCTGGGCGAGGAAGCGCGGGGGAAGCTTGCCCGCTCTGGCGATCTCCTCGAGAAGCATGATCGTCCCCTCCGGTTGCCTCGCCAGCACCCTCAACCCTTGCAGCCCGTACTCACTCTCCCGGCTGAGTCTCACTGGAGCCAAAGCACCCAACGACTCTGCTGACGATGCTGAGCCAGGTGGCGGCCGAAATCCATCCGGCAAAGCGCTCATTTTCATAGGGCGACCGACCTAGCCGCCTGGCGAGTTTCCCACCAGCACCCGCGTGCCGCTCCGCGCCACCACGTCGCCGAGGCGGTCCTCGACGAGGGCGCGCCAGTGGTCGAGCCGGCTCTCCTCCGTGATGAGCCAGACCGGCTCTCCTGCGCGCCACCGGGCCACCACCTCCGCCTCAGTGACAAACCGATCGTGGCCGATGCCCCGCGACCTCACGGCGAACTCTGTCTCCGGTCGTTCCAGCCACCGGAGCGAGACGTCGACGTAGAAGCAGAGGCTGCTGGCGCGGCGGCTTGGCCCGTCGTAGACTACGATGCCACCCCGTGGGGCCTCCCGGTTGAGGGCGACGGCGATCGGCTTGAGCCCGAAAAGCGGGGCGAAAGCCTGAAGTCCCAGCCCCGCGGCGAGCAGCGGGCCCAGGGCTCCCACGGCCAGCGGCGCCCAGGACCATTGCCGGGTCTCCCTGCGTCCGGCCAGGGCGAGCGCACCGGCTGCCCCCACGAGCAGCCCGCCGGCGCCCGGCAGCAGGAGCGGCCTCAAGCGCCGCCACTCCGCTGCGGAAATGCCGGAGATCACCCCCATTACGCTGTTGCGGGCGCCGAACGGCGCGCTCGTGGCTCGGGCGTCCGGCGGCTCCGCACCGCCCACGGCATAGACGGCCAGCCCGACCATCGCCAGCAGCGCCAGCGCCCCCAGCGGGAGCGCCAGCGCCGGTCCCATTCCCCGCCGGTCCGAGCCGCAGTCCCACGCACGGCTCACGAGCAGCGCGAAGGCGGGCCAGGCGAACATGGTGTGGTAGTCCTGCCGCTGGCCCGAGAGGCTGGCGGCAACGGAAGTTGTCAGCAGCCACACGGTGGGCAGGGCACCGACCGGATGCGCGCATTTTTCTGCTCTGTTCAAGAGCGCCGCGACAGCAAAAAACACCCAGGGAAACCACCAGACGAGGTGCTGGGCCCAGAGCAGGGCGAGCGGCGTGGGCTCGGAGTCTCGAGGGAAGTGGGTGTCCAGCAGGTGACCGAGCTGCTCGTTGAGCAGGTTGTCCCGGAGGTATCCGGGGAACTGGCTCTCGACGTAGAGCGGCCACGGGAGCACGAGCGCCAGGTAGAGCGCGACGCCGGAGGGGCGGGCCAGGGCCAGGAGCGGGCGACGGCTGCCGGGGCTCAGCGTTGCGACGAGCGCGAGGACGACGGCCGGCAGCAGGAGCCCGTGAAGCCCCTTTGAGAGCGTTGCGAACGCCGCTGCGCCCCACACCGCGAGCGACCACCGGCCCTGCCGGAGCGGATCGTCCACGCACCGAACCGCGGCCAGGAGGCTCGCCGCGATCCCGAGCGCGAGGAACGGCTCCGGCATGATGAGCTTCCCGAGTGCCACCGTGCCGAACGAAGTCCCCAGGATCGCAGCAGCAGCGACGCCCCGCGCATGCCCGTAGAGCCGCGCGCCCAGCGCATAGGTCACCAGGGTGAGCCCCGCCAGCGAGAGCGCTGTCGGCAAGCGCGCGGCGAACTCGCTCCGTCCGAGCAGGGACAGCGACGCTGCGGTCAACCAGTAGGCCAGGGGTGGCTTCTGGAGCCGCGGGATGCCGTCGAGGCTGGGAATCAGCCAGCTTCCGGATTCCGCCATCTCCCGGGCGGTGCCGGCATACTGGCCAGGCAGCTCGTCGTAGATATCCGGAAGTCCTGCCGTCGCGACGTGAAGCAGGGCCGCGGCAACGGGAATTGCCTGGGCGATCCGCCAAGCCTCCAGTTTCACCCTCAGATCGCTCTCCTCGTTTCACGCGCATGCTGCCGGCGTCATTGTCAGGTTCAACCGGCGCTCCAAGTCCATGCCGCAAAGGTCTCATTTCTGTAGCGCGAATGCGCCATCCCGATCGGCCGGCCACCAGCGGGATTGCCGCGAGCTTGACGTCCGTGGTTGAATGGGGCGGGTGAAACGATGAGATCGGGTCCGGGATGAGAGGGAGTGCGCAGCGACGCGCAGCCTTAGCGGGAGGACTTCTCGGCGTGCTGCTCGCGCTGGCCGCGACGGCGCGCGGCGAGGAGGAGGTGACCCTCTTCGTGGCGTCGGAGCGGGCGGACACGGTCAGCGTGTATCGGGGCACGGTTCCCCACCTCCTCCCGATTGCCTCGATCAAGGTCGGGCGCGAGCCGCACAACCTCGGGATCTCCCCCGACGGGCGCTGGGTCGCGACGAGCAACCGGCGCTCCGGCGAGGTGTCTGTCATCGATACCAGCACGCTCGCGGAGGTCGTCCGGCTCCCGCTCGGCCGGCAACCCCACGATCTCGCCTTCACCTCCGACAGCCGCACGCTCTTCGTCGGGCACGAGTTGGAGGTGTTCGTGAGCGTCGTGGAAGTGGGCACCTGGAGGGTGAAGCCGCGGCTCAGGCTCGGCCGCGCTCAGCACGACCTCTCGCTGAGCCCCGATGACCGCGAGCTGTGGTTCACCGTGACGAACCGGCCGTACAAGACCGGGGATTCCCGCGTGGGTGTGGTAGAGCTCGCGACCGGGGCCGTGACGCTAATCGACACCGGCGCGAACGCCCACGATGTGACGCTGAGCCCCGACGGCAGCGTCGGCTGGGTGACGAACTCAGGCTTCGTCCACGTTCCGGACGCGCGCGTCGACTACCTGGACGCGGCCACGCGCCGGGTGCTCGGCTCGATGCGGGTGGGGAAGTATCCCTTTCACGCGCCGAAGCGCGGCCGCGACGGCAACGCGGTGCCGCCCACCGCGGCGGAGATGTGGTTCAGCGACCACGGCCTCGAGAGCGTCGTCGCGGTCTCCCTCGCCGAGCGGAAGGTCGTCGCGACGGTGCCGGTCGGCGCGGAGCCGTACCACGTCGCCGCCACCGCGCGGGGCACGCTCTTCGTCGCCAACGGCAGGTCCGGCACGGTCACCCTCGTGGATGCCCAGCGGCGGGCAGTGGTCGGGACGCTCACGGTGCCGCCGAAGCCTCACGGCCTCGCGGTCCTGGTCAGGCCGTAGCGCCATCACCCGGGGCCGCGGGAGAGGCGCCGGGTTTCTTCAGGAGCTCGCGAGCGATAATGACGCGCATAATCTGGTTGGTCCCCTCGTAGATCTGCGTGATCTTGGCGTCCCGCATCAGCCGCTCCACCCCGTAGTCCTTGAGGAAGCCGTAGCCGCCGAACACCTGCACGGCGTCGGTGGCCACGCGCATCGCGACGTCAGAGGCGAAGCACTTCGCCATGGCCGCCAGGGCGGGCGACGGGCGCCCGGCGTCGTACTCGCCGCTGGCCAGATAGGTGAGGGCGCGGGCCGCTTCGATCTCTGTCGCCATGTCGGCCAGCAGGAACCTGAGCCCCTGGAAGTCAGCGATCGCGCGGCCGAACTGCCGCCGCTCCAGGGCGTACGCGCACGCCGCGTCGAGCGCGGCCTGGGCGAGCCCCACGGCCTGCGCCGCAATGGTGGGGCGGGACGTAGTGAAGGTAGCCGTCAGGAGTCCGAACCCTTCCCCTTCGGCGCCGATCCGCGCCGATTCGAGAACGCGCACACCCTCCAGGAAGAGGTCCGTGGTGGGGGAAGCACGGAGCCCCATCTTGCTCTCGTGCTTGCCGGCGCTCAGGCCTGGAGCGCCAGCCGGAATCACGAACGCCGATATCCCTCCGCGCCCCGCTCCGGTGCGGCCGAAGACCACGTAGTAGTCGGCGATGTCGCCGTTGGTCACGAAGCGTTTCTGGCCGCTGAGGATGTAGCCATCCCCGGCCCGCTCGGCGCGGGTAACCAGGCTGGCTGCGTCGGAACCGGCCTGAGGCTCGGTGAGGCCGAAGGCGAACAGCGCCCCCCGGCTTGCGACCTCGCCAAAGTAGCGGGCCTGCTGTTCGGGCGTGCCCGCCAGCAGCAGCGGGCGGAGCGCGGTGGCGGGGGCCTGGACGAGGACCGCCAGCGAGGCGTCCACGGTGGCGACCTCTTCGATGACGCGGCAGAGGTGGGTGAGGTTCAGGCCCAGGCCGCCGTACGCCTCGGGCACCACGAGCGCAAAGAGACCGAGCCGGACGAAGAGCTGCCTGACGGACTCGGGCAGCTCCTGGCGCTCGTCCATCTCGGCAAGGAGCGCGACGACCTTTTCTCTGAGCGCCCGGCGGAGGGTCCGGAGCAGCTCGTCGAGATCCGAGGGGTCAACCATGGCGGGCTTGCGGGGCGCGGGCGTCCGCTACCACCCCATCGCCTGACCGCCGTCGAGGAAGAGCACCTGCCCCGTCATAAACGCCGACGCATCCGACGCGAGGTAGACCGCGAGCGGGCCCACCTCCTCCGGTTCGGCGACTCGTCCTAGCGGGATTCGCGAGAGGATTCGGTCACGGGTCTCCGGGTTCGCGAGCGCGGGGCGGTTGAAGTCGGTGCGGATGTAGCCGGGGGCGATGCAGTTGACGGTGATGCCGTAGCGCGCCCACTCGTAGGCGAGCGAGCGTGTGAGGGAGTGCAGGCCGGCCTTCGCCGCGGCGTAGGCGGCGAAGCCCTGCGTGCCGAGCTCGCCGAAGATGGAGCCGATGTTGATGATGCGGCCGGAGCGCTGCGCGATCATCTGTCGCCCGGCGGCCTGCGCGCACAGAAACGCGCCCGAGAGATCGACCACGAGGAGCCCGCGCCAGACGGCGACGTCCAGGGTCTCCGCCGCCCTGCCGAAGACCACCCCCGCGTTGTTGACCAGGATGTCGAGCCGACCGAAGGCGTCCACCGTGCGACGGACCATCCGCTCGACGTGCTCGCCGCTCGTGACGTCGGCGGGGACGGTGACGGCGCGCCGCCCCAGCGCCCCGATCGCCGCCGCGGTCTCGTCCAGGGCGGGCGCCGTTCGCGCGACGCACGCCACGTCCGCACCCGCCCCTGCCAGCGCCAGCGCCACGGCACGGCCGATGCCGCGGCTCGCTCCAGTGACAAGGGCCGCCTTGCCCGTCAGGTCCCACCAGCCCTTCACAGCTTGAAGAGCTGCACCGCGTTGTCCCTGAGCAGCTTGCGTTTGGCTTCCTCTTTGAGCCCGAGCTGCTCCACCTGCTCAAGGCTCTCCTTCCACGGCAGCCCGTTGGTCCCCCAGAGGCAGCGGTCCATGCCCATGCGGCTATTGATGAACTGGACGATCTCCGGGCCGAGGTACCTGGGCATCCAGGCGTCCACCCCGAACCAGACGTTGTCCCACTTGTAGCAGACCGAGAGCAGCTCCTGGACCCACGGCCAGCCGGTGTGGGCACCCACCATCTTGAGGCCGGGGAAGTCGCACGCGATCCGGTCCAGGTACATCGGACGACCGTGCTCGCTCGGCATGGACTCCAGCACGTGCCCCACCTGCATCGACACGGGGATGTCCAGCTCGACGCACTTGGCGTAGAGCGGGTACATCCCCCGGTCGTGGAGCGGGATGTCGAAGCCGTAGAGGTGGACGTAGACCCCCTTGAAGCCGTGCTCCTTCACCGCCAGCTCGATCTCGGCGAGACTCTCCTTGATTCTGAACGGGTTGTATCCTGCGAGCCCGACGAACCGGTCCGGGTACCGCCGCGTGTACTGGGTCACCTCCTCCAGGGTCGTGTCCATGTACATCCACTTGTTCCAGTAGGACCACATCTTGGTCTGGGTGATGAAGACCCGCTCCACGTTGGCCTCGTCCATCTTCTGGAGCATGGCCTCCAGACTGTCGAACGAAGGCAGGCTCCCGATGGCGCGCTCCATCCGGCAGACCAGCTCCCCCTTCTTCGCGTCGTTCCACTTGGCGATGAACTCCGGCGTCGCCACGTAGTACATGAAGTCGATCGCTTTCACATCCCGTGCCATCGTCCCCTCCTTCCCGGCGGGCCGCGCGCTCAGCACATGGTGAGGCCGCCGCTCACGCTGAGCGTCTGATCGGTGATGAAGTCCGCGTCCGGCGAGGCCAGGAACGTCACCGCGGCGGCCACGTCCTCGGGCAGCCCCACGCGCCCCAGCGGGATCGCGCGCGCCACCGCCTCGATCACCTTCTCGGCCTTCGGGGACTGGGCGCGGATCGACTGGAGCAGCGGCGTCTCGGTGAGCCCCGGGCAGACCACGTTGACGGTGATCCGGTGGCGCGCCAGCTCGCGCCCCAGGGTCTTGGAGAAGGCGATCACCGCGCCCTTCGTCCCCGCGTACACGGCCTCGCCCGTGGATCCCACGCGCCCCGCGTCCGAGGCGATGTTGATGACCCTGCCCGAGCCGCGCTCGACCATGTGGGGCAGCACGGCCTTCGAGGTGTAGAGCACCGCCTTGAAGTTGATCGCGATGATCCGGTCCCAGGTCTCTTCGTCCGAGTCCAGGAACAGCTCCAGCTTGTCCCAGCCCGCGTTGTTGACCAGGATGTCGAGCTGGCCGAACTGGGCAAAGACGTCCTGGACGGCCCGCTCCACTTCCGACCGTCGGGTCAGGTCGACGGCGAGCGCCAGCCCCTTGACGCCCAGCGCCTCCACCTCGTCTCTGACCGCCCGGGCGTTGTCCGCCAGGATGTCAGCCACCGCGACCTGGCAGCCGTCACCGGCCAGCGCGAGCGCGATGGCGCGGCCGATCCCGCGGCCACCACCGGTGTCGTGTGCCGTCTTCCCCTTGAGCTTCATGACC
>JACQRS010000257.1 GCA_016206385.1 Candidatus Rokuibacteriota bacterium
AAGGAGCTGGCGAAGAAGTACGGCTACGAGGTCGTGGTGGATCTCCAGTACCGCGCCCGGAGCACCTCGCTCGTCCCCGAAGTGCAGACGCTGAAGGCCGCCAACCCCGACGTCTGGATGCCGACCTCCTACCAGACCGACGCCATCCTCTTCGTGAAGCACTCCAAGGAGCTGGACTACAACCCCAGGATGATCATGGCCCAGAACGCCGGCCATATCTCCTCCGACTTTGTCCAGGCGATGGGGGCGGAGGCCGAGGGGACCATGAGCCGGGCGCCGTTCTCCACCGACCTGATCGTCAAGCGCCCGGTGGCCCAGGCCGTCAACGAGCAGTACAAGAAGCGCTCGCCGGGCGGCAAGGAGCTCTACGACTTCCCCGCCCGCGCCTTCACGGGCATGATCACGCTTCTGGATGCCATGAACCGGGCCGGCTCCACCGACCCGGAGGCGATCCGCAAGGCGCTGGTCGCCACCAACATCCCGGGCGACCAGCTCATCATGACCTGGGACCACATCCGCTTCGACGATACCGGCCAGAATACGGGGGTGAAAGGGATCATCCTCCAGCTCCAGGGCGGTAAGTACCACACGATCTATCCCTTCGACGTGGCCACGCGGGACGTCCTCTACCCGATCCCGAAGTGGTCTGAGCGCAAGTGAACGCTCAGACCCCTGCGGGTCCTGTCGTGGCGACCAGCCCGCGCCGTCCTCGCTCCACCCATCCCCCCGTGGGGAACCCCTTCCGCTGCGGGCCGGGTACCCGCGCCGAAGGCGTGGGTGGGCGCCCGTTCGCCACGCCACCCGCAGGGTCGAGCTAAAGAAGTAACGGGAGGCGGCGGCGGAGGGTAATTTCGCGGGGTGTGACGCGGGCGAGGTACGGAAGAACTTCCACGCCGGCGGCTGTGCCCCGCCGAAGCCAGCGGCCATAGACCGGGTCGATCTCGTCGGCGGGGCGGAAGGTGGCGCAGTCGGCGCGCTGGATCACGAACACCAGCGCGGCGCGCCACCCCTTGCGGCGGAGCCGGATCAGCTCCCTGAGATGTTTGGTCCCGCGCTCCGTGACAGCGTCCGGGAAGGCCGCCACGCCGTCCATGCCCAGGGTGACGTTCTTCACCTCCACGTAGCAGCGCTCTCCCCCGCGCTCCAGGCAGAGGTCGAGCCGGCTCCGGGGGCTAATGCGCACCTCGCGCCGGATCAGGTCATACCCCTGAAGCTCTCCGATCACGCCGCGAGCGATGGCTTCCTCCACCAGCCGGTTCGGGTGCATGGTGTTGACGCCGACCCAGATCCTCCCCACGCGGATCATCTCCCAGGTGTACTTGAGCATCCGCCCCGGGGCGGGTTGGTGGGAAAGGAGGACGGCGCTGCCAGGCGCCTTGCACCCGAGGAGGCTCCCTGAGTTGGCACAGTGAGCGGTGACGATCCGCCCACTCTCGAGCTTCACGTCAACAAAGAACCGCTTGTAGCGCCGGAGGAGGGTACCCGGGATGAGGGGGGATGGGAACCGCACGGCATTCCTCAGATCTCAGACGGCAATCGCATATACTTGCAGAGAACGCGTTGTGGCTATTATCGGCTAAAGGCGCGCTCTCGTGACCCTTGAAGTCCTCCTCCAAGCCACGGTCAGCGGCCTCCTGATGGGGTTCGTCTACGCCCTCATCGCCGCCGGGCTCTCCCTCATCTTCGGCCTGATGGAGATCGTCAACTTCGCCCACGGCGAGTTCCTCATGCTGGCCATGTATACCGCCTTCTGGACATGGGCCCTCTGGCACCTGGACCCCATCCTATCGCTCCCGCTCACCGCCGCCATCCTGTTTGTCCTGGGGGTGCTGACGTACCTCGGGATCATCCGGTGGATCCTCCAGGCGCCCATGCTGGTCCAGATCTTCGCCACCTTTGGCCTGGCCGTCTTCCTCCGGAGCCTCGCCCAGTTCCTCTGGGGGGTGGACTTCAGGCTGATCCAGAACCCGCTGGTGACAGGGCGCATCTCGCTGGCGGGGCTCTTCATCGGCCTTCCCCAGGTCACGGCCAGCCTCGCCTGCCTGGCCGCCTTCGGCTTCCTCTACTGGTTCATCACCCGCACCGAGACCGGGCTCGCGCTCCAGGCCACGGCCCAGGACCGCCAGGCGGCCTCACTCATGGGGATCGACACCGAGCGGATGTTCGCCCTGGGCTGGGGGATCGGCACCGGCTGCGTCGGCGTGGCGGGCGCGCTCCTGGCCATCTTCTTCTACATCTTCCCCGACGTGGGCGGTACCTTCGCCCTCCTCGCGTACGTGGCGGTGGCGCTGGGGGGCTTTGGCAACGTCCCCGCCACGCTGGCCGGGGGAGTCGTGGTGGGGCTGGCCGAGGTGCTGGGCGGCATCCTGATCGCCCCCGCCTTCAAATACGCCGTGGTCTTCCTCCTCTACCTCGTGGCGGTGCTCTGGCGGCCGCAGGGGCTCTTCGGAAGATTCTGATGGCGCGGTGGCTGGGAGCCTCGGTTCTCTTGGCGGCGCTCCTGGCCTTCCCCTTCGTCTTCACGCTTCCCTTTCCGCGTCACGTCATGATCATCATCTTCCTCTACGCGACGCTGGCCCAGGCGTGGAACATCCTGGCGGGCTACTGCGGCCAGATCTCGCTGGGCCACGCCGTCTTCTTCGGCATCGGGGCCTACACCTCCACCGTCCTGGTCAGGCACGCCGGCCTCTCCCCGTGGCTCGGGATGCTGGCGGGCGCCTGCCTGGCCGTGGCCGCCTCCCAGGCCATCGGCTTCCGGTCTTCAGGTTGCGGGGTCACTACTTCGCCATCGCCACCATCGCCGTCGGCGAGATCGTCCAGACCGTCTTCATCAACTGGGACTGGGTGGGCGGAGCCCGCGGGCTCTTCGTGCCGATGAAGCGGCCGGACAGCTTCCTTCACTTTCAGTTCCACGAGTCGAAGCAGCACTACTACTTCATCGCCCTCGGGCTCCTCATCCTGGCCTTCGGGCTCACGCGGCTTCTGGAGCGCTCGCGCGCCGGCTACTACTTCCGGGCGATCCGGGAGGACCCGGAGGCGGCGGCGAGCCTGGGGATCAACGTGACCCTGTACAAGCAGGTCGCCATGGGGATCTCGGCGGGGCTCACCGCCCTGGGCGGGACCTTCTATGCCCAGTACATCCTGTTCATCGACCCGGAGTCGGTCCTGGCCCTCTCGCTCTCGATCCTGATCTGCCTGGTGGCCGTCCTGGGGGGCGTGGGAACGCTCTGGGGGCCGCTCTTGGGCGCGCTCGTGCTGGTGCCCCTTTCCGAGGGCACGCGCGTCTTCCTCGGGGGCGGCGGCAAGGCGGTGGATCTCCTGATCTACGGCGCGCTGATCGTGGTGCTCTCGGTGGTCCAGCCCGGCGGGCTCATGGCGCTCGTGCGTCGGATCGGGGGGCGGACGGCGTGAGCCTCCTGTCGGTGGCGGGGGTCACCAAACGCTTCGGCGGCGTGGTGGCCAATCAGAACATCACCCTCGAGGTGGCTGCCGGAGAACTGGTGGGCATCATCGGGCCGAACGGCGCGGGCAAATCCACCCTCTTCGACGTGATCACCGGCTTCTATCGGCCCGATTCAGGGGAGGTGCGCCTGGAGGGCCGCCACCTCACGGGCCTCAGGCCGGACCAGGTGAGCCGGCTCGGCGTCGCGCGCACCTTCCAGAAGCTGCGCCCGTTCTCCGGGATGACGGTGGTGGAGAACGTGATGGTGGGCGCATTCCAGAAGCATCCAGATCCGGGGCGCGCGCGGGCCCGGGCGATGCAGATCCTCGACCGGGTGGGGCTTGCCCACATGGCCAAGGCCCATGCCAGGGCCCTCTCTACAGGGCAGCGAAAACGGCTCGAGCTGGCCAGGGCGCTGGCCACCGAGCCGCGGCTCCTGCTCCTGGACGAGGTGACCGGTGGCGTGGACCAGGGGACGATCCCCGGCCTCATCCGGCTGGTGCGAGAGCTGCACGAAGGCGGCGTGACGCTGGTGGTGATCGAGCACAACGTGCGGGTCATCATGGCCATCGCCCGACGGATCGTCGCGCTTCACGTCGGCGAGGTCATCGCCGACGGCCCGCCTGAGGCCGTCATGCGCGACCGCCGCCTCATCGAGACATACCTGGGACAGGCCTATGCGCGGGAGTGACGGAGCCGAAATGCTACGGGCCGACGGGTTGAACGTCGCCTACGGGGACTTCCAGGTCCTGTGGGAGGCCGGGATCCGCGTCGAGCCGGGGGAGATCGTCTGTCTCCTGGGCCCCAACGGCGCGGGCAAGTCCACGCTGATGAACACCCTGTCGGGCCTTCTCCGCCCGCGGAGCGGTCGGGTGGAGTTCAGGGGGAAGCGGATCGATGGCCTCCCACCCCACCGGATCGTGGGGGAAGGGCTTTCCCATGTCCTCGAGCGCCGGCGGCTCTTCCCGTACCTCACCGTCCGCCAGAACCTGCTCCTGGGAGGACACCACCCCGCGGCCCGGCCCCACCGCCAGGCCAACCTCGAATGGGTCGAGTCCCTCTTCCCGTTCCTCAGGGCTCGCGCGCACCAGCTCGCCCACACCCTCTCCGGCGGCGAGCAGCAGATGGTGGCCATCGCCCGCGGGCTCATGGCCCGCCCCAGCTGCCTGATGATCGACGAGCCGTTCCTCGGGCTGGCCCCGCAGATCGTCGATCAGATCTCCGACATCATTCGACAGATCAACGGCCAGGGAATCACGGTGGTCTTCATCGAGCAGAATGTGGAGCTGGCGCTCCGGCTCGCCCATCGGGGCTACGTGCTCGAGAGCGGCCGGACGATCCTCGAAGGCTCAGCCGGAGGGCTTCTGCAGTCGGCTGAGGTGAAGCGGATCTTCCTGGGCGGCTAGCCGTACCCTGTGGCCGGCGGCGAACCGCTCAACCGGGCCTGTAAGCCCTCGGCCGCTCCCGCGAAGCGCCTTTGAATTCCACTCCCACCCTGAACTGGCCGTTGACCTGATGGGCCCGGCGAACACATCCTTCCAGCGAAACCGGCGTGCCGCTCGCGGGCAGCCGAAAAGAGAGCTCGATGAGGTCGCTCGCTGAGAGCTCCATCGCTGTCGCAAGCCCGCACCCTACGACGCTCAGGTCCACGATCGTTCCGGTCCCGCTCTGCCGCGGAACGCCCGCGGGGAGAATTCGAACGATCTCCGCAGGGATCGAGGTGGGGCGACGCGGATGGCGGCGCAGGGAGAGGCCTTCCAGATCCAGCACCTCCTCTAAGGCCTTCACATACCCCTTTTGCCATTCCCCGGCGGTGACGTCTACCCCTCCTTGTCGCTCCATATCCTCCAAGACCGCCCGAGCGCGAGCTAACTTGGCCAGCACAGCTTCTCGCAGGACCATCACACTTTTTGTCATCTCCTCTCCCGCCAGCCGGAGCATTGGGCCGGACACCAGCCCCGGACTCGACCCCTTTTTATCTGGGTGTAGTTACAATAAGAGTCGGCGGATCCACGAAACGCCTCCTCACCATTTCCGCTGTCCTGTGTTGGGGGGTTGCCTGAGACGGGCTACAAACACGCGAACGCCCCCGCTGGCCATCTGCATGATCAACGGGAGCATCAAAATGGTCGTGCACGAACCCGATTCATGGGGGGGAGCCATGATGAGAACCCGAAGGCTTTGATCCGCTCGGGAGAGAGCCGAACGTCGGAAATGCGGTGATGCGCAGCCTGGCAAAGGACCCTCAGGGTCTCGGCGATGATGGGTGAGGGGATGTGCAGAGCACGGAGTAGTATCTGGCCTGCGTCTCCCCGGGATCAGCCCTTCAGAGGCTAGGCGCCGACCTCGAGATCGCTTCCCTCAGGGCCTCAAGCGAGACGGGCTTGGCGATCACGAAGTCCACCCCGTTACACTCCTCGGGGGTCGTCTGCGGCTTCTCCCCCCAACCCGTGAGCAGCCCCACCGGCAGGTGCGGCCAGCGCCCCTTCACGATGCGCGCCACCTCCCAGCCGGTCATCTCAGGCATCCCGAGGTCGGTCAACACAAGGTCGATGGGTTCCCCGGCTGTGAGGAGCCTCAGACCCACCGGCCCGCCGGCTGCCTGGACCACGGTATGCCCGAGCGTGGCGAGCATCTCCGCCAACACTGCCCGTACCTGATCCTCGTCGTCGATGACCAAAATGTTGAGGCGACCCCGTGAAGTCGATGCCGGCGCGTGAGCCGGCGCGGCTCCCGACAGCGGTGGGGCGAGCGGCAGGCACAGCGTGACCGTGGTCCCCTGCCCCTCTCGGCTCTCGACAGCGAGTTCCCCGCCGTGTCGCTTGACGATCCCGTAGCTGACGCTCAGCCCCAGCCCCGTGCTCCGGGGGCCCTTTGTGGTGAAAAACGGCTCCATGGCACGCTGCTGCGCTGGCTCGTCCATACCGACCCCCGTGTCGGTGATCGAACAGTGCACCCCCTGGGGCGATGCCCAGGTCTTGGCGGTGATCCGGCCTCCCTGCGGCAGGGCCTCAATGGCGTTGAGCACGAGGTTCAGCAGCGCCTCCCGCAGAGGGGCGGGCTCTCCCACCACACGCGGGATCTCGCCAAGCTCGAGCTCGGCCTCGATGGAGACCTCTCGCACCTGGGCCTGGTCCTGCCACCGCGGCCGGGTCAGCTCGAGGACCTCCCGGGCCAGCTGGTTCAAATCCACCGGGACCATCTCCGTCACCGGCTGGCCTCGGGTGAATTCCCGCACCCGACGGACCACTTCCGCCGCCTCCAGCGCCATCCGCTCAACGATCTCGAGCGCATGCCGGGCGTCTGGCTCCTGGATCCTGCTCAGCAAGAGCTGGACCCGCCCCAGGACGACCGCCAGCAGGTTGTTGAGGTGATGGGCCGCGCCAGCGGTCATCTCTCCCATGGCCCTCAGCGTCTCGCCGCGCACGAGATGCTCCTGGGCCGTCTTGAGGTCGGCCAGGGCGGTCCGCAACTCGTTGATCAACGCGGAGTTGTGGAGCGCAACCGCGGCCTGGTTGGCGAACAGTGTAATGTGTTCGATCTCCTGTGGCGAAAAATTGTAGGGGGCCGTTCGACAGACAGCGATGGCGCCTACCGCCTGGTCGTTGGTCAACAGGGGAACAACGAGGAGGGCCCGGATCCCCTCCTGTCGCGCGAATTCCTTTCGAATGTCGTATTGGGTGTCAGCCTCCACGTCGGGGACAGCGACGGCCCGTTTCCAAAGGATCGCCTTCCCCCCGACCCCTTCGCCGATCTTCAGTACCAATGTCGCTTGGGGGGAAAGCCCATGGGACGCCGTGAGCTCCAGGGTCTGGCTTGCCTGATCGAAGACAAAGAGGGAACCTTTCTCCGCCCCGATGACCTCGACGGCCTTGTCGATGATGAGCTGCAACACCACGTCCGGGCTGAGGTCGGAGTTGATCGCCGCCATGGTCTCGAGCAGCGCGCTTCGCTCGGTGGCACTCCGGCGGACCGCCTCGAAGAGGCGGGCGTTCTCGATGACAACCGCCGCCTGTTGCGCCAGGGCCGTGAGGAGCCGGACCTCCCGCTCGTCATAGGCGTGGGGCTGGTCCCAGTAGATGTCGATGGTGCCCATGACAGTGTCCTTGCTGACCAGCGGCACGGCCATGATCGCCCGGTACTGCCGCTGCCGGACCACATCCCGTAGGACCATCTCGGTCTCCGCCGACGGCTCATCGTACATGGGGAGCGGATGCTGGTGGATGTCCGGGCTGAAGACCGGCTGGCGCAGGAGGGCCGCGCTGCCCGCGGCCCCTTGGCCGAGTTTCAGAGGCATAAAGGGCTGATCGGCACGCATCCCCCTGCTGGCGCGCGCGTGCAGGCGCTGATCGCGCGGGTCCAGCTCAAAGACCGCGCACCGCTGGGCGCCAATCAGGTTCAGGGCGCTGTCGGCGATCGCCTCGAGGACCGTCTGGAGATCCAGCATGGAGACCAACTTGTGTCCGACCTGATGAAGGGCGACGAGCTCGCCCGCCTGTTCCCGCGCCGACTCGTAGAGCCGCGCGTTCCGGATGGCGACAGCGGCCGGGACCGCCAGGAGTTCGGCCAGCGCCACCTCCTCGGGCGTGAAGACCCGGCGCTCTCGGCTCATGGCGGCCAGAACCCCCACTGGCGCGTCCTCCAGAATCAGCGGCACCCCGAGGAAGGAGATCAGCCCCTCGGCCTTCGCCCAGTCGCGATTCTTGAATCGCGGGTCGCCGACAAGATCCGAAAGGGTCATCGGGGCCCGGTGAGCTATAATCCAGCCCACAAGCCCCTCGCCGGGCCCGAAGCGTATCCGGTACTCCTCTGCCTTTCGTGTGACCCCAGCCTGAGCCTTGAGGCGAAACTCCCCCTGGGCCTCCCGAAGCCAGATCCTCACTACGTCCACGTTGAGGCGGGCTCGGAGCAGCTCGGTGAGCCGCTGGAGAACCACGGCGAGATCAAGGGTGCCCGTGAGCAGGCGCACCGCCTCGGCGAGGGCCGCCTGCTCTCCCCTGGTCCCCTCGGGAGTCACCGGTCGCGATGACGCCGGGTGGCGACCCGTGCTGCCTCCGCGAACCCGCTTGCCGTTGGAGCGTTTTCTAGGCACGATCACCTCCTGCTTGTTTCACCGTGTCGGGCGTGAGTCGTGAGCGCTCACGGCCGGGCCTCCAGGAACCGCTGGACGAGCCGACGCACCTCACCCGGGACGAACGGCTTGTTCAGGTTGGGGGTTCCGGTCTGCTCCAGAAACTCCCGGATCTGCGGGCTGAGCGTGTCTCCCGTGAGGAAGATGATCCGCTGGCAGAGGTCTGGGCGGCGGCTTTCCAGCTCACGGTAGAGTCCCGGCCCGTCCAGCTCGGGCATCCTGAGGTCGCTCAGGATCAGGTCGTAGGCGCACTCGTTTAGCTTCTCCAGGGCCCTTGCCCCGTTGGGCACCGCCTCCACCTGATGGCCGTCGACGGCCAGCACCTCGACCAACACTTCTGCAACCTCAGGTTCATCGTCCACCACGAGGATCGTCTTCTTCCGAACTGGTGGCAGCGCCTCGGCCACGGGCGCTTCGGGCTCCGCCACCGGCCCGGCCTCCACTGGCAGCTCGATCCGAAAGCGGGCCCCCTGCCCGGGCTGGCTCTCCACCCGGATGCTCCCCCCGTGACCCTCGATGATCCTCTGACAGAGGGAGAGCCCCAACCCGGTCCCCTGCCC